>CAZDWP010000093.1:225-7326 GCA_964508985.1 uncultured Herbinix sp.
CCAGTTCCTCGCATAACTTTGATACAGCTGAAAAGTCGGCTTCTTTATAACCCATACTGACGGTTATAGCCTCTAATTCAAATTTATTAGGATAAAATCTTCTTAAACCACTTAAGGCATAGAGCAGGGCAAGACTGTCCTTGCCTCCGGATATGCCGACTGCGATTCTATCGCCTTCCTGAATCATTTCATAGTCATCGATAGCTCTTCTGGCAATTCCCATTAATCTTTGTAGTTTCATCTAGTAATGTAACCTTTCATTATATAATTATTGTCTTTCTAATAGTTTAACATATATTTAGTCGAATTTAAACAGATTTATCTATTCTATAGACGTAGAACGAAAATATTTCCAAATGTAATAACCTTCCTATATAAAATCACGTACATGTAAAATTGTTCAATTGCTGTAGAACAAAATATTTTATATAGGAAATAGACAACTACAATAGTAGTATCTACTAATTAATGGTTATCCTGTTATATAATGACATCGATTTATTGGCGAAAATCAAGAATTCCAAAGAATATTTACATATAAATTGTAAAATTACATAAATGACACAGTTTTAACACTAATTAACACTATTGTAATATATATCTTATATAAGAAGTGGAGATATATATAATTATGTTATTTATTATATCTACCACAAATCATACAAAAGAGAAACCGGGAAAAAGATAACTAAAGACTTAGCTGTATATAGGGAGTGACGACATAAGATGGAGATTTGGATGCAAAAGATTTTATACTATACTAAAGATAAAAACCTTCGGAAAAATGGTATCATTAAGCTATGGGGCATGTTAATAATTGCTATGCTTATTATTAGTATGCAGATTGTCATGCAGAAAAATCATGCAATCGCAGCTTCAGGAGTTCGAATATACAATTATACAAGCAAAAAAGAATATACTTATACGGATATGCAAGTCAAGGTGAACTATGACGGGAAGAACATCAGTGTTAATAGTACACCTGGATTACTTGAAAATAATATAGCTCTTGTATCCTATAAGGATATATTCGCTAAGTCGAAGATAAAAGCAGATTGTGTATATGATAAAGCCGCTGGAACAGTAACCATATCTAAGTTTGATACAACCATTGTTATGAAGATAGGTAGCAAGACGGCTTATATCAATAATAAAGAGATAGCGGCGCCGATAGCCCCTGTAAAGATTAAGTATATTAATGAGAATGTTACAAAAATCCTTGTTCCTTCCAGATTTGTATTTGAGAATTTGGGATATGCTTATACTTGGAACAAAAACACCAGCACTGTTTCTATTGCCGCTAAGCAGGAGCCTTTACCTCTTACATATAATAATGGGGATAAGTTCAATTACTCTGGTACCTTAGGAAAGGTTACTATTGACGGACAAAATATTAATCTAGGTAAGATGCCAAGTATTATTACAAATAATACAGCAATGCTTAGGGCAAAGAGAGTATTTGCTGATACTGAGATTAATGCTGATTATAAATATAATGCCAATGATCAATCAATTACATTAACCAGAAATGGTATCACACTTGAGATGAAGATAGGAAGTCCCGTAGCTTACCTTAATGGTAGGGCTCTTGTTCTTGATACTGCACCTATGATTGTATCTAATCATAATGTTGGTACTTCCTATGTAATGGTTCCGGGTAGCTTTACCGCATCTTGTCTTGGATATGATTATAGGTGGGATAAGAACACCATGACTTCAATCTTTACATCCAGAGAAGATGAGATTATTGATGAAGTAAATCCCGAACCTGAACAAAGTCCAAATAAAGATCAAAAGCCCAATCAAACACCAAATGAGGATCAAACTCAAGATGATGCCCCCGAGTTAGGTGATTCTGCAGTAAAGTGGGATAGAGGCAAAGTTCTTCAGCAGTGGGATGGATATAACAATATATTTGGAGTCAGTAGTGGCATTCATAGTATTGAAGGCGATATTAATGTCAGAAATCATGGAAGTATCTATTCTATAAACAGAGATTATAGTAACGTTAGACTAAATACTGAAACCTATTCTATCGTCGCCAGCAATCCCTTTACGACTATTACCTCGGATGTTATAGGAAAACAAATTCGTCTTAATATTTCGAATATGAATACTTTGGAGAACACATATAATATAGGAGCCTTTAATGGAGGAATTGCGGATACTATTAAAGTTTATAATGCAGAAAACATTAGCAGCATAGTTGAATTTAATATGGTATCAGATGAATTTTCATATGATTTATCATTATCACCTGATGGTCGTATTCTAAAAATAACTATATATCAGAACTTTTTGGAAAAGGTAACTATAGGAACTAATGGTGTAATGGATTATATTACTCTTACAGGCAAGCAACCTCTTAATGTAGTATTAAATCAGATACCCGGACTTATTACCATAGAGCTTCCAAAGACAAAAAAGTTGATGGATGATCAGTATGCTAATATATTTGATGCTAAGAACATAACGTATACAAATATATTCTATATGGCAGATAGCACTCATATTTACTTAGGTTTAAATGATAATAATGAATATTATATTATAGAGGAGGGTAATGATTATACGATTATGCTTCCCTCTAAGGATGAGCCCTTTACCCCGATTGCCCCTAATATACCGGATGGGCCTACAAATCCTGAGATACCTGTAGCACCTGGAAATCCGATTATTAACCAGGGTAATTTCGAGCTAATCATCCCTAATCCTGCAGGTCTAAGTGTAAGCCAAATTAAAGATGAGGATCAATATAGCAAGAATAGATTCGCTATACGTATACCGGGAGATTACACCTCATATCTGAATATTAACCCGATTATAGTAAATTCTAATATGATTAATGATGTTTCTATATTCTTAAACTCTAATTATGAAACGGAGATATTAATAACGACATCAGTACTTCAAGGATACGAATTATTTGCAGACGCAGATTATATCTATGTAAATGTGGCGAATCCAAGAGACATATATAAGAATATAGTTGTACTTGATCCGGGCCATGGTGGACCGGCACCCGGTGCAATTTATAACAGTACAAAAGAAAAGAATATTAATTTCAAAATCTTATATGAAATTGGCAAGGAATTCTTTAATCTAGATTCTACCAAGCTTAAGGTTTATTATACGAGGGAAGCAGATGTTGATTTATCCTTAGCCGATAGGGCAGCCTTTGCTGAAAAGATAGGAGCTGATTTATTCGTAAGCCTTCATATGAATGCAAATACGAATTATTCAATATATGGAACTGAAATATATTATTCAAATAGTAATAATAAGCTAAATATGGCAGGACTTAATAGTGAGACACTTGCTAGAGTATTCGTAGATAGCTTGTCTTATTCTTTAAATACCAAAAACCGTGGTACCCGAGCTGCAAAATACACAGTAGTACATAAAAATACTGTTCCTGCGGTCTTAATCGAGCTTGGTTTTATGTCTAATAAAAATGACTTTGCGAAAATTACTGATTCGAACTTTCAGTATGAAGCTGCAAAAGCAATTTATGTAACATTACTACAGGTATTTGAATTGTATCCTACCGGAAGATAGTGAGGGTAAAACCTCCCTTGCATAATAATGGGACGTAGTTATTGAGGAGGTTAAGATATGAGAGTCTTTAATAAGATTTTGTGTATAAGTATAATTCTAATAAATATTTTATTGACACCATTAGGTACATTAAGTGCCAAAGCAGCAGAGAACAACCAGGAGTTTAATGCGGTATGGATTTCGTATCTTGAATTTAACGACAGACTTAAGGATCCTGAGACAGGAAAACTTGGCTTTACTGAGCAACGGTTCAAGGTAGTGATTGATAAGATGTTCGATCAGGTGGTTGAGCTTGGAATGAATGCAGTAGTTGTTCATGTAAGACCTTTTGGAGATGCTTTCTATCCTTCGGATTATTTTCCTTGGTCAAAATATATCTCAGGGACTCAGGGGAGGAATCCGGGTTTTGATCCTCTTGAATATATGGTCGAAGCTGCCCATGACAGAGAACTTGAGTTTCATGCCTGGATTAATCCATTTAGAGTAACCAGCGGCTCCACCGATGCTAATTCATTGTCTAAGGACAATATGGCAAGGAAATGGATGACATCCAAGCGAGAAGAGCAGAGGCGACGTGTTATTTCTTTTGGAGGATCGCTGTATTATAATCCTTCTGATACTTGGGTAAGGCTAATAATTCGAAGCGGAATTGAAGAAATAGTAGAGAATTATGATGTGGATGGAATTCATTTTGATGATTATTTTTATCCGACCTTAGGTAAAAATTATAAGAAGAATTTTGATGCTCCGGAATATAAGCAGTACACTGATTGGACTAAAGAAAATGGCGCTAAGGCTATGAGTATACAGGATTGGCGACGTAATAATGTCAACATATTAGTCAAGAGTATTTACAAGATAGTAAAAAAGGCCGATGAAGATATGGTATTTGGTATTAGTCCCGGTGGCTTCTTGGATTATCTTGTTATGGATGACCGTTATTACTGTGATATTGAAACATGGCTTACAAACCCCGGATATTTGGATTATATAGCTCCGCAGCTTTATTGGTCATTTAAGCATACAAAATTCCCTTATGACAAGACATTAGACAGATGGCTTAACATTCGTACTAATAAGGATGTCAAAGTATATGTGGGAATTGCTGTATACAAAGCAGGCTCAAATGAAGATTCAGAGTGGAAGAAAGATACTAAAATCCTTAAGAAGCAGATAGAATACGGTCGAGGAACAGGACAAGTAGACGGATTTATTTACTTTAGGCATGATTTGTTCTATAGAAAGGTTAGCAAAAAGGGAGTAGATAACCTTCTGAAGGTTATACCCTAAATAATGCCTCCTAATATATATTTTTATATAGGTGATAGCCCTACAGATAATTTGTAGGGCTATTTTATCAAAATCATGGAATAAATATGGTAAATAAATCAATTAGTGCTTATTACCTACAGAATTACCCCATTTTTCCTGCAAGTTGTTACGAATTTATTAATATGGTGAAATAGTAGCACTAACGAAAGGAGAAATACCATGAAAAAATTATATTGTATTATACTAACCGCGATATTATCACTTTCTATTTTAACTCCTGCATATGCAGATACAGGTGTTAATGGAGAGTATGTGAATTGCCATTATCAGCAGAAACATAAGGATAATAAGAAGGATAAGAAAAAGAAGAAACCAAAGAAATATAAGGCCAAAAAGGTTGAATTTAAGATGAAGAAGGTCCCGGTAATCAAGCACGGACGATATAAGCTTCCAATCAGTCCCGTAACTAAAGGTATGGGAGCCGATGTTTATTATAAGGATAGCATCTTAAAAGTAACAAAGGATGATATTACAATTGTTATTGATTTTAGGAATGAAACAGTAACTATCAATGCTGCACCTGATCCATCATCAGAATTATTTAAAGCGAAGAAGAACAAGGGAATGACCGTATTATTAAAATATATTGCCAAAATACTAGATATTCGCATAGATATTGATGATGATACAGTAGAAGTCGAGGTTCCCGGACTTGCTGCACCTAAGGATATCGTTGTTACCCCGGTAGGCTCCACAATACTAGGCAACTCACTAAATACAACAACACTTTATATAACCGCTACAGCCACCATTAAAGCTGGGCAGGCTACAGGTGGCAGAGCAGAACTGTATATCGGCTCAAAGCTTGTAGCAACAGACTCTAGCATAAGTCCAACTGATACTACGGTAACCTTTATTACATCAGATGGTACCCCTACAAATAATGAACTTAAGGCACTGGTTCCACAAGGCGGAGAAGCTCAAGTTAGACTATATAATAGCAAGAACGAATATGTTATAGGTAAATCAGGTCAGAGGATTGAAGTTGACTATGAGGCTCCTGTAATAGCTGGATTTACTTCTGCAAACTTTGATCCTGTAAAAAAACAACTCAATATAAATGTTAAGGGAGCAGGAAAAGCAGGAGATATGGTTGATGTAACTTTGTTATCACTTTATGATGGCAGTCTGAGTAAGACATACCGTCTAACTAATACAGCTAATATCGGTTCCAAAGGAATTGTAAAGGATGTTAATACCCTAAGTATTGATATCGGATATTCGGATATGGCTGCTTTGGCAGGCTTTGGTGGTTCAGACGTACATCTAATAATACTTGACGGTTACCTTCTTAAGGACGCAGCGGGTAATACATCAACGAATATTGGCCACAGCATTACATTACCTGTTACGATTACTACAAAGCTTGATGCACCGACCAATATTGTAGTGACACCAATCGGAATAGGTTCTCTTCCAAACACAATTAACAGCAATACAATACAACTTACCGCAAGTGCAAGTATTGTTTCAGGTCAGGCCGTGGGAGGAAGAGCAGAGCTTTATGTAGGAAATAAATTAGTAGCCACTGATACTTTGATAAATGCTACAGATACTTCTGTTACCTTTAATACCATAGACTTAGCTCCTACAGTAGGGGGGCTAATGGCTCTCATTCCAACAGGTGGAGAGGTTTCAATAAAGCTATATAACGCAAATAATGATATAGCTACTAGTAAACCCGGTCCTACACTTAAGGTTGATTATATTGCCCCGACACTGACAGGTATCAGCTCAGTGATATATAATCGACTTGCACATCAGCTCTACATTACCGTAAGCGGTGCAGGTGCGGTGGGCGATAAGATTGATGTAAGTATGATTACAATACATGATCCTATATTAGGAAGAACTTATCAGCTAACCACATCTGTAAATGGATCAGATGGATTTGTTAATAGTGACAACTCTCTGGTAGTTAATATAGGAAGAACAGATAGATATGCACTTTCAGGCTTTGAATCTGAGAATATGTATTTAACTATAGCACCCGGTTCATTGATTAAGGATGATGCAGGAAATGCATCTCAAATCAGAACAGAATCAAACATAATACCAGTAATAGTAGTAAAATAAAGTTTACTCCCCCCTATTAATAAAAGCCGCCAATCATAAATTCTATGATTGGCGGTTTTGATGTGAAAATTATTAATTTATGATACGTCCATATAACATATAAGGTCGATATTATTGCAAAAAGATTGATACGGT
>CAZDWP010000094.1:0-7315 GCA_964508985.1 uncultured Herbinix sp.
TAGCTTCCTCTCTGGCCTTCTTTTCTTCTTCTCTAGCCTTCTTCTCTGCCTCCTTGGCTTCTTCTCTGGCCTTCTTGGCTGCTTCTCTAGCCTTCTCCTCTGCCTCCTTGGCTTCCGAGTTATCATTAATTGCAGTCATGATTTCTTTAACCGGTTTATCTATCCACTCTGAAATAATAATGCTTTCAGATGAGCTTTCTTGCAGAGTCTCTACTAAATGTAATTTGCCGGGTGAGACACCTAGCTCCTTCGCTTCATCTACTCGTTCCTTACCTATGCTGGCCACTTCAATTGAAACATCAAGCCCTACAGACTCTTCTATAACAGATCGTAATTTATTGGAAAGCTCTTCAGATAACTCAATATTTTTATTAGAGACTGTTATTACAATTCCTCCATTATACTTACTATTATCCTTAGCATTCTCCCTATCATTTTCTGTATCATTTTCTGTGTCATTTTCTGTCTCATTACTCTCTTGATCTACGGTAATAATAATGTCAGTATTATCAAAATAACCATTTTCTTTAATCTTTTCAACGGTCTCTGCAATTGCATCATCAATCGAGTTGTTTCTAACGTCGCCCTTTAAATCTTCTAAAATCACACTTCCGTCATCATTTATAGCTTTTACATCAATAACACGATTAAATCTGTTTAAAGTAAATTCTATAGACGGATTAACATCTAAGCTTACATATGTATATGGGCTGGCATATGCCCAGGAACCAATGGACAATAGTACTACTGCCGCTGTTGCTGCCATAGCTATAGCTACTTTCATAATATTCTTCTTCTGTGTTTTCATAATAATCACCTGTCCAACCTCATAATTATTGTTATTAACAGTTTCAAAACAACCGTTATCAGAAAGGACAACTGCATTCTCTTTATGTATTTCCACTACAACAGCCTTCATATATCTTTCTCCTTTCTGACATAACATAAATATTCTGCTAGAGACGGATACTCTCCGGATAGTATCTCTATCGCTGCTATTATATACTTTCGATGACGTTCTAGTATTTTTCGGGGTACTTCTGAATTTTTTTCAATTAATTTCAGCGGTAGCAGCTTTGTATCATGTAGCTCACTAATCAAAATAGGATTTGATAGGATATAATTGATAGCCTTTGCACAAGCTCGCTTTGTTTTATCTGCACGAGGAGAACATTTCGTAAGGTCAAGGAATGAAATACTATAAGCCTCTAGAACATCATTAATAGCTTTTATCTCAAGCCTTAAGTCTTCATTACTCTTCTTATTAACCGTTTCTGCCACAGCCATTCGTATGGCAACATCATCTACCTCTTCCTCCGGCTCCGAGTCAAATATATATGGGTCAACAGTAATTTCATTTTTATATTTATTCTGACTTCTAAAATAATCAAGAAGTCTTCTCTTTATTACTAATTTAGAAAAGCTCAAAAAACTCCCCTTATTCAGTTCATAGCTATCTATTGCTTCTGCAAATGCAATCATAGAAACAGACCATTCATCATCATTTTTTGTGACATAGCGGTGGCATACCTTAGAAGCACAAGCTAATATATATGCTTCATGTCTTTGAAGCAATTGTTCGCTTACCCTTGTGTCCGATTTTGCCTTAACTGCCAGATTATCCAATTCCCTCAAAGTATGCTCCTTTCCAAACCATTATTTATGAATGCTTGACTAATATTATGCTATCATATATCTGATAGAGGGCATTATACCATTTTTTTTATTACATAGATATCCTAAAATAGTCCTTTATAGTATTCTAGCAAGAAGTAAAACTTTGAAAATATTAGCTTGACAGTAATTATTATTTATGATATATTTGAGTAGTTGTTTTTAGATGCAAGTTTTGATTCACATATTTTTGTAAATCATTAACGAGTTTAATGCTTTACAAAAATATGTGATTTTTTATTTTCAATCTTAAACTTCAAAATATAATAATAGGAGGTATCTTTAATGAATAAAGGTACAGTAAAATGGTTTAACGCACAAAAAGGTTTTGGATTTATTACTAATAACGAGACAGGCGAAGATGTATTCGTACATTTCTCAGGTATTGCTTCAGAAGGCTTCAAGTCTTTAGAAGAAAACCAGGATGTTATGTTTGACATCGCTCAGGGTGCACGTGGTTTACAAGCTGTTAATGTAGTATTAGCTTAATATAAATATCACAAACTTTTAATAATAGGCAGACATGGATATACATCCTAGTCTGCCTATTATTTTTTTATTTATAATATTAGAAATTCCATTACCGGTCCTCATAAGACGCAGGATTTACAATTGCTTTAGCCGCTTTCTCAAATAGGTCATTTGAGATATGACAATAGCCACCTGGGTTTTTATCCAGATAATTTTGGTGGTAATCCTCTGCTGTACTGAAGTTATTCAGTTGCTCTACCTCAATCGCAATAGGCTGGTTATATCGCTTTTGTAGCCTTGCAATAGAAGGACTTATAATCTGCAAATCCTCACCATCGACATAATAGATGCCTGTGCGATACTGTGTACCAGTATCGCCTCCCTGCCGGTTGACGGAAACAGGATCTATCACTTCATAATATAGCTCTAGCAAAAATCCCAAAGGTATTACCTCGGAATCATAGACTACATGAACCGCTTCAGCATGCCCGGTGTTTTGATAACACACCTCTTCATAAGTTGGGTTCTTTGTATCTCCGTTCGCATAGCCAACCCGTGTGGATAATACACCTTTGATAGATGCAAAATACTTCTCGGTTCCCCAAAAACATCCACCCGCAAGATAAATTTCTGACATCGCGCACCTCATTTCTTTATATTACTAACACCTTTACATTTTAGATACCTTTATAATACCACAATCCCATGTCTTAATACATTTTTTTATGCGTGTAAATAATTGGTTTTAGAGTAATTGGGTGGACTCTTTCTCCTAAATAGTATAGAATAGGTATATTAATTACTATTATTCGACACAAAAGAGGTATTAATATGCTTAGATTTTATTTTATTATGGTTCCAGCTATTTTATTTAATCTCTACTATATCCCTTTGATGTGGTATATGTCAAAGCATCCCGAAAAGTACTCTGAGCAAACCCGTTATAAAGTAGGTCGTAGTCTGATTAGGATGATTAAAAGGCGTGGTAGAATTACAACGATATCAACCGGTAAGGAGTTTCTTCCGAAGAATGGTGGCTATATCATGTACTCCAATCATCAAGGAAAATACGATATGTTGGGAATTGTTTCTACACATGATAAGCCCTGTGCGATTGTAATAGATAAGAAAACGACAAAAGAAATCCTGCCAAGGCTTTATACGAAGCTTGTAAAGGGTCAGAGGCTGGATAAAGTGGATCCAAGGCAGCAGGTAAAGGCAATCTATCAGGTGATAAAGGAAGTAACAGAAGGCCGAAGATACCTTATCTTCCCCGAAGGCGGTTATACCGATAATAAGAATACTCTCCTCGACTTCCATCCAGGTTCCTTTAAAATTCCTCTTAAAGCAAAATGTCCGATTATACCGGTTGCAATATATGATTCCTATAAACCCTTCACTATCAATTCAATCAAGAGGGTGACGACCCAGGTTCATTATCTGGAACCAATCCATTATGACCAGTATGCGGGAATGTCAACAAGGGAAATCTGTGATATGGTATATGAAAGAATAGACAATAAGCTTGCCGAGATTGAAAAAGGAAAATAGGAGGAGTTAAAATGAGTCACAAAACGTCACCGGAAATCCAAAAAATCATGGAAGAGCGCTTCGGGCATGACACTCTTCTATCCATAGCAACGACAGTAGACAATATTCCATATGTACGGACCGTGGACAGCTATTACGAGAACGGAGCTTTCTACACGATTACATATGCTCCGTCAAACAAAATGAAGCAAATGGAGAAGAATCCGACTGTTGCTGTATGTGGAGAGTGGTTCACAGCTCACGGAATAGGTGAAAATCTTGGGCATATTCGTGACGAATGCAACACAGAAATAGCAGCAAAGCTCCGATTGGCATTTGCTTCTTGGTATGATAACGGCCATACTAACGAAAATGATCCAAACACCTGTATTCTTCGCATTAAACTAACTGATGGGGTCTTATTTAGTAAGGGAACAAAATACGATATCGATTTCAAGGATGAAGAACCATTCAATTATAGACTATAATCTACATAGAGGAGGCTTTATAATGTCTGGAAATTTTACGCTTAAAGAAACAATTAACACTTTAGAGGCTATATTTGAAAGACATAAAAACGAAAGAATTTATGTACTTGGGACAACGTGTTGCGGAAAGTCAACACTTATTTCGCAGATACCAAATTGCGTTGATATGGATTCAATTGCTTTCATAGATATAACCGCTGAAGAATCGGCTATTATTAATCAAACACCATGGACTAAAGAAGTTGGAGATATGGTTGATAAAATAGTATATAGGAATGTTAAAATTCAGCCCGGCTTTCCCGTATTCGGCACTGTTATTGTAGATTGCGAAGTTGTCGTATATCTAGATATTAGTGATGAGCTACTTGCTAAACACTGTGAAAAACGTGGCGCAAGTTTTCAGGATGCTAAACAAATGAAGGAAGCAATAGAGGAAGATTGGAATAATCATAAAGCACAAAATAGTAAATTATTTTATTATATTACAATGTTGGAATAATATTTCTAACTAAAAAGGATAAATGGCAAATTCGAGAGGTGATCTGCTATCAGCTTTATTATAGCTGTACTACAATGAAAATGGATTATCCACAATTAGTATATATCCTAAAGGGTGTCCTTCGCGGACACCCCTTTTATATGGTACCTGACACCATTATGGTAATCGTCATCCAACCCATTTTCTTGATTTCTGCATGAGAAAATGTGCAAATTTTAAATTTACCACAATGATAATAATTCCAATAATGCCAAACAAAATTATATATCCCCATGAATAATTCAGAAGCTCTATACTTTTTGCGATGAAGTAAATGCTTATTGGCAGACTGATAACACTTGTCACCAAAGCCGGAATGTATCTCCTAATAAATATTGATTGAAATATATGAACGCCCAAGTGCAGGGTATAGGCGATAAATCCTCCAAGCCACAGCGCGTACCAGCCGGTTGCCTGTGCAATCATACAGAAGGCGATACATAGAAGAAATTCTTCAAATATCGCCACTGCCATAGACTCTGTGCTGTAATTATCAAAAGTCTTGCTCAATCTTGGGTAGTTGTCATCAAGAATTCGCTTATTTTTTTCAATCCATGCTTTGAACCCTATTAGCTCCTCCATATCATGAAATATAAACAGTAAAGGAAAAAGCCATACATATTCTCCCATTTTAGGCACCCCCGCTTCTAAACCAGTTCATTTCTAATATTTAAAGCCTGTTACGCTAACAGGCCTTGCTTATTATAAACACATCTTCCGCATTTGGACTGTCAATGAGGGGAGTATAATTCAATCAACTATTAACAAAGTCAATTGCACATAATTCTGCCACACCAATTGCAGCTCCAATATCATCATAATAAGATATTGACAAATAGTCGACGTTTTCAAAATATTTATTTTCATTATCTACATACTGAATTAATTTATTAAAACATAAATCTAATCCTTTTCTGATATCTCCACCAATTATGATGTCACAATCAAGTGATACACGAAGGTTAGTGACCATAATCGCTATATCTCTCAAATATTCATTGAATATCTGAATAGCACCTTCATCTTTATCATTCAGGCATTCCCAAAATTGTTCTAGGTCTCCACCTGTATATTCCGACAGAACATTTGTTGAGCAATAAGCCTCAAAACACCCTTTTCTTCCACAAGCACATTGCTTTCCATCCTTATGAATTACCATATGTCCAAATTCACCTAACCTACCATTATTACCATGAGATATACCTCTATTTGTAATATATGCTCCGCCAACTCCTTCACTTATGGATAAAAATACAACATCGTTATATTTACGCCTAATCCATGCTTCTGCATATCCAGCTGCATTTGCTTCATTTTCAAATCGCATGGGCAAGTCAAAATACTGTTGTATATCAGAAAACTTTGTGTAGTCTAAGGAAGGAAGAGTTGTAGACATATCAAGTCTTTTTTCATTATGTATAATCACACTTGGCAAAGATATACCAATTCCAATTATACACTTCATATCCATCTGACTCTCATTTATCATGTTGTTAGCATTACTATTTATATTTTTCCAATACTTACTTGTGTTTTCAAATTTACACTTATATGATGCTGAAGTTTTTACCTCGCCTTTCAGGTTTAAAAGAACAATTACATATTTTTTAGGCCTTATCATTATACCAATCGAATTATAGGAATTATAGTTATACTCGATCAGGCGCGGTCTTCTACCGCCACTGGATTCCAATGTAGTCGTTTCAACAAGTAAATTTTTTCCCCTTAGTTCCTTTAGGTTTTGAATTACTGTGGGCATACTAATATTCAGTCGTTTAGCTATCATCTGCTGAGTGACTCCGCTACTGCTATATATATAATTAATAATACTTATTTTATTAATGTTCTGCAAATCAATTGAGTTCAGGCCGTGCTCAAAATCTAACATTTTGGTATTCTCCCGTTCATTGTTTATTAATATATTACCATAATTTAAGCATAAAGACAAGCTGTTACATAAATATCCATATATAGACATGTAACAGCTTATCTCGATTACTTATTCAATTGGTTTATTTGTTGCTTTATAATAATTATTTTTTAATGGGAATATTTGCATTATCCCTTAGGAAAAGCGGAATAATATCGATCGGTGCATCTACGTCAATTGCCTGTCCGCCATCGAATTTTTCACCGGTCCAGGCATTAGTCCATTCTGCTCCAGAAGGAAGATACACAGTACGCTTATAAGCATCTTCTTCAATAACAGGAGCCACGAGGATATCCGGTCCGAACATATACTCATCATCAATATCCCAAGCCTTTTCATCATTAGGATAATCGTAAAATAACGGTCTCATAATAGGTGTGCCCTTCTTATGAGTAATCTCCATCTGTTCTTTGATGTATGGACGAAGTCTCTCACGAAGGAACAGATATTCTTTCATAATTTCATAGCATTCATCTCCATAGCTCCAAACCTCGTTATCAGCCCCTGAACCAAAGGATCCAATTCCTGAGATAAAGTCTCCTTCAAACCCATACATCGGACTTCTGTTACCATGAAGCCTAAATACCGGACTAAAGCAACCGTATTGGAACCAACGCATTAGGAGCTGTTTGAATTTAGGATCATCTATATAAGCTCCATGGAAACCACCTATATCTGTAGTCC
>CAZDWP010000095.1:0-7237 GCA_964508985.1 uncultured Herbinix sp.
TGGAATATCGGTATGATATCCAGTGTTATCAAAAGCTTAAGGAAGGTACAACCTCAGGTAAAGATATGGTTTGGAGGACCGGAGGTGTCCTATTATCCCAAGGATTGCCTATTAAAATATAAAGAGCTAGATGGTATAGTGGTTGGAGAGGGCGAACAGACCTTTTATGAACTTATAGAGTATTATTTGGGAGTTGGTAAGGAGGTTGAAGATATTCACGGCATTGCATTTAAGGATAGTGCAAGACGGCATATGGTAACCAATAAGAATGAAGATACCACTCTACAGACTCCGGCAAGGGGGTTTATATCAATGGATGACATTCCATTTGCCTATTATGATATCGAAAGCCAGAGTAATAAAATTATATATTATGAAAGTAGCCGAGGATGTCCATATACTTGTAGCTATTGTCTTTCCTCTGCCCAGACAGGCGTTAGATATCGTAAAATGGACCTTGTTAAGTCAGAGTTAAAAGCGTTTCTTGATTATAAAGTGCCACAGGTTAAATTCGTAGATAGAACATTTAACTGTAATAAAGAGCGTGCCATAGAAATCTGGAGATTTATTAGGGAGTATGACAATGGTATTACGAATTTTCACTTTGAGATAACGGCTGATTTGTTATGTGATGAAGAGCTTGATATTTTGAAGAGTTTAAGACCCGGGCTAGTTCAGCTAGAAATCGGAGTACAGACTACTAATCCAGATACGATGAAGGCTATTAAAAGGAAGGTTGACTTTGATAAGCTGTCTGCTAATGTGAAGCGTATTAAAGATACCCATAATATACATCAGCATCTAGATCTTATTGCCGGACTTCCCTTGGAGGATTATTCTTCTATTGAGAAATCCTTTGGGGACGTATATCGGCTTAAGCCTGATCAGCTCCAGCTTGGATTCCTAAAGGTTCTTAAGGGCTCCATAATAGAAGAAGAATGTAAGGAGTATGGAATTGTCTATAATAATGAACCTCCTTATGAGGTCCTAAATACCAATCATCTATCCTATGATGAGATTATAGAGCTAAAGGGAATCTGTGATATGGTGGAGGTGTATTATAATAGTGGCCAATTTGCCTATTCCATGGACTTCTTGGAGCATTATTTTTATTCACCTATGAAGCTCTATGCTTCATTATATCAATTTTATGATAAGACAGGAATGTATACGCTTGGACATTCTAGGATGAGGCGATATGAGATTTTATTGGAATTCTTTGAAGAACTACATATAGATAATGATAATGAAAGAGGATATGCATTTAAAGATATTTTACTGTTTGATCTATGCTTAAGAGAGGCTTTGAGAAATAGACCTAATTATGCCGGTAAACCTATTTCCTATAAAAGCTATAGATTAATATGTGATAAGAATAGATTAGATAGAAAGAGGATTCATATTGAGAAATTTACTTATGATGTAATAGAATCCGCAAGGCAGGGTAAAGGCATTAAGAAGGATTGTATAATTATATTTGATTATGATAATAGGGACCCCTTAACTAATTCGGCTAGAATTAAGATGCTAGAAGATGAATAGAGGTGATGAAAATGGCCGCCAGCA
Source organism: uncultured Herbinix sp. (assembly GCA_964508985.1). Taxonomy (GTDB): domain Bacteria; phylum Bacillota; class Clostridia; order Lachnospirales; family Lachnospiraceae; genus Mobilitalea. Next base: position 1,567 of record CAZDWP010000095.1, read on the forward strand.
GAATAACAAAAAAAGAAAAAGAAAAGGTACAAAACATTATTGATGCTCTTAACAGAGAATATGGTATAGAGAGCAGGTGTTTTCTGGACTATGAAACACCTTGGCAGCTGTTAATAGCAACCATACTAAGTGCTCAGTGTACTGACGATAGAGTTAATCAGGTTACATCCAAACTATTTAGAAAATACCTCAGTCTAGAGGATTTTGCATATGCAGATATAATAGAGCTTGAAAAGGATATTCATTCTACCGGGTTTTATAGGAATAAAGCAAAGAATATTATTGCCTGTGCACATAGACTTATATTTGAATATGATGGAGTAGTCCCAAGGGATTTAGACGATTTAATAAGTCTTGCCGGGGTAGGAAGAAAAACCGCAAATGTAATTAGAGGTAATATCTATAATGACCCTAGTATTGTAGTAGATACCCATGTAAAAAGGGTGTCCAATCGTCTTGGATTAACAAAAGAAGAGGACCCGACTAGGATTGAGTTCGATTTAATGAAAAAGCTCCCAAAGGAGCAGTGGATTCCATACAATATACAGATTATTACCCATGGTAGAAGCATCTGCAATGCAAGAAGCCCTAAATGTGAACGATGCTTCTTAAGGGATTATTGTACATATGGAATGCAGATATATAAACTTAATCTAAATAAATAGATTATACCCTTGAATGAAAGGATAAAATAATTTAAAATAGAGGTTCATTATTAACAAATATTATTTTAGTAGATAACTTAATTGGAGTCTTTTTGTTCTTGTATTTTGGATAATAGAACTTCCTTATCGCGGATAGGGGCTGAGGATATTTTATTTATAAGCAGATTTAATTTGTCATGTGAGCCTTGCGACCTATAAATTTTAGCCAGAAGTTCGAAGGTTTTGTGTACATCAGTCTTGCAATCAAGAGCGACTTCAAGCACAACAAGGGCTTCTCTGTGGTGGCCTTTCATATATAAGCGCTCACCCCATTTGTGAAGAATTGCCACAAGAACAGTGTAATTGTTGTCATATTCTATAAGAAGCTTTATATTTGAGACTCCATATTTTAACTTTAACTCAGTATTTGAAAAACCGCTTAAATTGAGTATTTTTTTATCAGAATGTGAGAGAATAGTATCACGATATGAATTAATGGTTTGGTCAGGGTTGTCCTCCATAGGAAGTTTGTCATAAGGTATTGAAATGTAATCTAGGTTGGAGATATCAGCTTTACGAGTCTGGTTAGACTTAGATTCCAATTTCCAGAATTCATCCTTACCCTTATTTGATAGCTTGTTATTCTTAGCTATCTCGTAATTTAACCATATGACAAAGATCATTAATAAACCTATAGAAACAATATGAACCATTATATCCACGACCTTTCCATATATATAAAAGCAAATAAAGAAGAAGGTGAAAGCATGTTAAATTGGCGTAGTAAGAGAACCAGAAGAGTTATATCAACTATTATTATAATACTTCTTGTTATTTCAATGACTTTGCCTGCAATACTTAGTATATTTAAATAATATACATAATCAATTATGAATTGTCAATGAAGTAAGATTTTCTTGAATCTTCCTGAGTTTGTGTTACAATAGTAGGAAATCATAAAAACACCAAAGAAAATCGTTATTAAAACGATTATGTTAAATAATTTATAGAGGGAGGATAAATCCTCCGTTGTCAGTACTGAACTAATAATAATTTTAGAGTGAGGATAAATCCTCCGTTGTCAGTACTGAACTAATAATAATTTTAGAGGAGGATTTGTATGAAAAGGCACGTGTCTTATTTTTACGCGGTAATGGTATTAACCGTTTCCCTGATTTTATTTGGAAATGCCTTTTGTGTATATGCTGCTGATAACAATACGATAACTAAGGGTGTTTTTGTTGATGAGGTTGATGTTAGCGGTTTGACTGCTATTGAAGCCGAGAATAGAATTATCGATTTTGTTAACGAACTTAGAGAAAGAGAAATATCGATAAAAGTAGATGACAATATTGTCTCTGCCAAATTGGGAGATTTGGGTTATTCCCACAAAACGAGTAATGTTATTGAACAAGCGCTTGAGCTTGGAACATCCGGAAACTTAATCAAAAGATATAAGGATTTAAAGGATATTGCCCAGGGAGGCGTTATATATCCTCTGGAGTTTACACTAGATGAGAATAAGGTAAGAGAATTAGTATCTACTAAGGTATCAGAATTTAATGTAGCTCCAGTGGATGCCACTGTATCCAGAAAAAACGGGGAAATGTCCTATACAGACCACATTCTCGGCAAAAAGGTAGACATAGAAGCCACTGTATTAGGTATAGTGGATGCCATAACTAATTCATGGGACAGAAATAATATAGTATTGGATGCTTATATAGAGGATGTTACACCTATATATACTAGAGATGTTGTGGAGCAGTGTAATACTCTTTTGGGAAGCTTTAGTACCGAGTATGCGGATTCTGCTGAAGGGCGTGCCGCAAACCTTGCTAATGGGGCAAGACTTATTAATAATACTGTTATTTATCCGGGAGAGGTTTTTTCTGGTTATGAGTATCTATCACCTTTTACAGGAAAGAACGGGTATTATGTTGCCGGCGCATATTCTAAGGGAAAGATTATTGACAGCGTAGGCGGAGGTGCCTGCCAGGTTACGACAACATTATACAATGCCGCTTTAGAAGCAGAGTTGGAAATCGTAGAACGTAAAGCGCACTCAATGACCATAAGCTATGTGAGTTTATCCAGAGATGCAGCTATTGCAGGTACGTATAAGGATTTAAAGTTTATGAATAATACCGATATTCCTATTTTGATTCAGGCATATACGAAGGGACGTAAAATCACCTTTAATATATGGGGACATGAAACCAGAGATACTGATAATAGAAGAATAGAGTTTGAAACCAGGGTATTATCTGAGACGGTACCGCCAGCGGATGTGGTTGTAGAAGATCCGTCAAAGCCGGTAACATATAGAAAAGTAACACAGTCAGCACATACGGGTTACAAAGCAGAACTATACAAGGTAATTTATGAAAATGGTGTAGAAGTAAGCCGAACCCTTATCAATAAAAGTAGTTATAGTCCAGCTCCAAGATATATAACCGTTGGAACTAAAGCGGCCCCAGAAGCACCTAAAGACCCCGAAGGCTCTGATATAGAAGACGATATTGAGGATGCACAGGAGCAAAATCAGGAGCCAGGAATGGAAAATGATCAGGAAGAAGAGCAAGAGACACAGCAAGATAATATGACGAATCCGGATGGACAGCTTCAGGGGGACATATTTTGGGATTCTGATTGGGATGAGGAAGGTCCGGAGGATGATTAAGAGCACGTTTTTAGGTGGTATCATATGAAAATAGGAAAAATACCCGAGACAATCTTAAAAAGGTCTGTAATAAGGCAGATAAAGCATAGACGAGAAGAAGTGCTTGTAGGCCCTGCCATCGGTGAGGACTGCAGCATAATAAGTCTAAAGGGCGATGAAGTTTTTGTATTATCTACAGATCCCATTACGGGAACTGTTCAGGATATTGGAACTCTAGCTGTTCATATAACAGCCAATGATATTGCCTCTAGCGGAGCCGAACTAATTGGTATTATGCTTTCAGTATTATTGCCCGAAAACACTACCGAGGCTGAGCTAAAGGATATGATGAATGATGTGGATATGGTATGCGAACAATTGCATATAGAGGTTATAGGGGGACATACAGAGGTGACAAAGGCTGTTAATCAACCTATAGTTACAGTAACCGGTATTGGAAAAATGAAGAAATCCGATATGATAATGACATCAGGAGCGAGGCCCGGACAAGAAATTGTTATGACTAAGTGGATAGGGCTGGAAGGTACAGCAATCATAGCGAAGGCTAAGGAGCAGGAGCTGCTCTCAAAGTACTCTTCGGGATTTATAGAAGAAGCCGGGAAGATGATTGACTATATATCTGTTGTTCCAGAGTCAAGGATTGCTATGAAGGTAGGCGTAACCTCCATGCATGATGTAACAGAGGGTGGAATATTCGGAGCCTTATGGGAGATTGGAGCAGCATCAAAGGTTGGACTTGAGGTGGACTTACAGAAAATTCTGCTTAGGCAGGAGACTGTGGAAATTTGCGAATTTTTTAACCTTAATCCCTATATGCTTATATCAAGTGGATGCATGTTGATTGTTAGTGATAATGCTAATTTGTTAGTGGATAGACTTAAAGAGGGTGGCATAGCTGCCGCAGTAATCGGACGAATAACAGAAGGCAATGATCGCATTATAATTAACAATGATGAACAAAGATATCTTGAACCACCAAAGGCAGATGAATTATACAAGGTGGTATAAATAAATAAAAGGTTGGAAAAGAGGGGTAAGAGTGAAAGAATATTTCTTTCACTCGGAAGGAATCCGCAAGGCGGCTTCTTTCATCATATTTATAACGCCTGCGGCGTCAGAATGAGAGGTAAGTATGAGAGAAAAGATATTATCAGCGATTGATAAGAACAGTAAATTGTCTGCTGCGGATTTGGCTATTATGCTTGGATCTAAAGAGGAAGAGGTAAGAACCACAATAAAAGAGCTTGAAGATGAGCATGTTATATGTGGATATCCAACCTTAATTAATTGGGATAAGGTTAAGCGCGAAAGGGTTACTGCATTAATTGAAGTAAAGGTTACACCCCAAAGGGGATTAGGATTTGATAAAATAGCGGAGAGAATCTATCAATTTGATGAGGTTCAATCGGTATATCTAATGTCCGGTGGATTCGACCTTACTGTTATTATTGAAGGTAAGACTATGAGAGAGGTTGCAAACTTCGTCGCGGCCAAGCTGGCACCTATGGATGCTATTCAAAGCACAGCTACACATTTTGTATTAAAAAAATATAAAGAGCATGGTCTGCCTCTAGTACAGATTAAGCAGGATGAAAGGATGTTGATTAGCCCTTGAGAAACCCACTATCTAAAAATGTAGTTAATATACAGCCTTCGGGCATAAGAAAATTTTTTGACATTGTCAGCGAAATGAAGGACGCTATTTCACTTGGTGTCGGAGAGCCTGACTTTGATACTCCTTGGCATATCAGAGAAGAGGGGATATATTCTCTGGAAAAAGGAAGAACCTTTTACACCTCGAACTCTGGCCTTAAGGAATTGAGAATCGAAATTTGCAACTATCTACATAGGAGATTCGATTTACAATATGATTATGAGCATGAGGCGCTTGTTACTGTGGGAGGAAGTGAAGCTATTGATTTAGCTCTTCGTGCCATGGTTAATCCTGGTGACGAGGTATTGATACCTCAGCCATGCTATGTGTCTTATCACCCATGTGCCATTCTTGCCGGAGCTAATCCGGTTGTTATAGAGCTTAAGGGAGAGAATGATTTTAAGCTGACAAGAGGTGAGTTGATCGCTGCAATTACAAATAAGACAAAGATATTAGTACTTGCATTCCCCAATAACCCCACAGGAGCCGTCATGGATTATGACGACCTGAAGGATATTGTCGATGTAATAATCGAGAAGGATTTGTATGTAATCTCAGATGAAATATACTCGGAACTTTCTTACGGAAAGAAGCATGTATCTATAGCTACCTTTCCTGGAATGAGAGAGCGTACCATAGTAATCAATGGATTTTCAAAATCCTATGCTATGACAGGCTGGAGACTCGGTT
>CAZDWP010000096.1:0-7183 GCA_964508985.1 uncultured Herbinix sp.
TCAACCATAGCCGCCTTATCAATATCACTAAGAGTCTTGATATTACAGGAATAATATTTTCTATGATCCTGTTCTTCTAATGCTGAGGTTATACCCTTCACTTGATCAACTAATTTTATCGCTTCATCTTCCTCTAGCAATGGGGAAAACATATAGTCTTCTAAATTTCTAGCAAGCCTTACGCGGCTGGAAATAACCACATCGCCATCAGGTACAATCTGTTCATACCATTTAAGCATTGTTGGCTTCCTCCTTTTTAAGCTGCCGAATTATATCTCTTAACCTAGCTGCTTCCTCAAACTCTTCGTTTTCAATTGCCTTCTGAAGCTCAAAGGATAATCTCTCTTCCTCAGATAAATCCTTTAATATACTATCCGTCTGCGATATAAATCCCTTAGGACGTTTGCCGGTATGTGCTTCAACTCCTTGAATTCCTCTTAACGTCTTCCCTAATACACTATTAAAGCTTTTATAGCAGCCCGAGCACCCAAATCGCCCTCTCTGAAGGAATTCATCATAGCTAGTATTACATTTATCACAAACAAGATCTGGCTTTTTCTCACCAGACTTATTTGCTGTATTACTTTGATGTGCTCCTAGTAGAGTGGACAATAAACTATTAAGAGTCATATCAGAATTTAATAAAGGCTTTTCCATTTGAAAGGATGTGTAATCTGTTGCACATTCTTCGCAAAGATGCTGCTCCGTCTTAGCACCGTTAATAATCTCTGTATATAATACCTTTGCATCTCTTAATTTACATCTGTCGCATAACATAGGAGTTACCCCCTTTCAAATTCATCGAATATCTCTTGGACGACTTCATATACTTCCTGACAACCTATATTCTTGCATATAGCTTTAGCAAGTATAACTCTTAGTTCTTCCTTCATCTCTTCTATGGCTTGCATCTTGTCGATATCAATTGCGATTACAGCACCTTTTCTTCGATCCAGCTTAACATATCCTTCTTGCTTCAATATAGTATATGCTTTATTTACCGTATGCATATTAATTCCTATATATTCAGCCAGCTCTCTGACCGATGGAAGGTTATCACCTTCCTGAATTTGTGAGGTGGCAATGCCATATATGATCTGATTTCTCAATTGTATATAAATCGCCTCGTCACTATTAAAATCAATCTTCACATACATTGTAAACACCTCATTTTAAGATATAAGTGATAAAGTTACATAGATACATTAAATATAGTTATATCTGTTATATACATTGTATAACAACCAACTCGTCCTGTCAATAGAATTTAGTCTTCACCATATCCCTTTAACTTCATGAAGAGGCGAATAGAAAGGATTATAAACGCAGTGCAAAGCGCAATTAATAGCGCAATAATAATAGCGGCTATATTAAGCTTAGAGCGGTATTGCTTAGAATCCATTGTTTCCTCATCGATTTCATCTGTCTGTTCAGGGATAGGAGTAAGTACCGATGTATAGCGTTGCATGGTCTTTTCTTTTTTATCATAGCTGTATAAACCTGCTTCGCCTAGCTCATTCTCTGCATATATCAGCAAGAACTCATTATCAAGCTGTTCAGATGCAAACACAGGGATTGATACACCTGAAACTATGATTTTTGTCTTAATATATCCGGTTGGTATCTTCATGTCAACAGGTGGTTCCATTAATTTATATTTACCGCCATATATGGCGAATATTTCACCATCCTTACGGACTACCTCAAAGCTACCATGTTTCTTATCAGGTGTAATCGGCGAGGTATTAATACCCTCCTCAGGAGCAATCTCCTTCATTACATCTATAGTATATTCTATGATATTTCCAGCCTCCGCAATCACACTAACTATAATTTTATTTTCCCCTTCTTCCAAGAAATCATTACCTTCTATACGAATTGTTGCTTTATCATCCTCCGGAAGAGCCACCACAACAAGCCTATCCACATCATATTCAACTCCTGTACTATATTTCAACACATTCTTATCAAAGTCAGGATTAATGTTTGTCGGGCTTGTTTTAAGCGAAGCAAGGTGTGCATTATTCGAAGCAGTATGGGCTGCCTTTACCTCAAGTTCAATTGAATCGAAAAATACAGACATAGGAATCTCAGATTCATAATCATATACCATAACAGGACCACTAAACTCAATATTAGCATTTCCTACCTTTAAAGCCTGGAATTCAAGGGCATATTTTCTGTTATCAGCACCTTCCGAAATATTAATATCGGCTATCTTTAGAAACCCGCTACTTCCGGTAATAAAAGATACACTGCTTTTGTACTCAAGAGTGTCCTCGTCATAGATTAAATTCGCTTCTATATCTCCAAACATAGAGTCCGAGCTGATATTTATATATACTAATACCGTATCACCAACAGCCACCTGGCTATCATCGGTAGTAATCTCAATATTTGCACTGGCTGCACTTATATAATTGATATTTAAAAACCCACCTATTATAAAGAACAGGCAAAGCATTAATAATTTGTAATGTCTTCTTTTCATTACCCTTCCCCCTTTTGCTTAATAATAACATATTAGTTAAAAGAAACAATATATTTTTTTATTATAAGGTACAAATTCCGGCCAGTAGGCTTATTCACCTTACAGGCCGGAGACTTGTCTTATCCGGTAATTACAGCCTAAAAGATTTTCTTGATTGGCTGTTATATTACTCTCTTACTATATTAATGATATAGTTTGCTACATCACCATTCTCAGCTACTACTGGTATGGTAATTTCATTATTTCCGACATTGAGCGGAATATAGCCCACTCCAAATACGCTAGCTTTCTTACTTACGGTTGTAGCCTTAATCTGCACTGCCTCTGTCTCATTCGATACAATTAAATAATAATTGTATTCTGTTTGGCTAAATGTAGGTGTAATTGTAAGTTTATTATCATTTAGATCAAGAACCTTCAAGCTCTTTAATCTATTATTAGGATTAAACTGTGTTATAGGTCTCGGTGAAACCTTTGCCGGCATGTTCAAATACACCGGTATTGAAAATACTATAGGAGACTCCACCATGTTCCCATATGCCGCTGCAATCTTTCTTGCTTCTGCCCATGGTGCTTCCACGTTAGTCATGTACTGGTGAAAATATGTAGATACAGGAGTTACATTAAATTTCTGCAAATATACGGTATCCTGACCTCTATTAATATAAGTACTTCCAAGGAAATATGAGCCTCCTACTATGGACTTATAAGGATTTGTCCACGGTATAAGGTAGGTCCCATTAGTTGCGGCATTTTTGCTACCATTCATAGCATATCTCAATCCATTGGCGATTGCTCCCCCACCGGGGCTGTCATTGGCTCCTATATTATAAAAATTATAATATCCCTCGTAATCTTTATAGGTACCTGATACGCTATTGCTTAAAGTGGCAGGCCCTGTTACTACCTCCTGCTTAACCCTGGATGCCAAATGATAAGGGCTAACCCCCGAATACTCTGCTGCCTTTATAAAGGTCTCACCATAGGTATAGGTCTGTCTATTACCAGAATCGTCGGTAAATGAGTAGGAGGAATTGTATAATGCCGTTCCCTTTAATATATTTTCAACTCCAGCATCGGTCTGGTAACGATTTTGATATCTAAGAAGTTCAAATTGGAATATAGTATCCTCAGCAAGGAAATTTCTTGGATCCATATAGTATTCCACAGTAGCTCTGGAAGCTGTAACCCAATATGAACCATCATATATAACAAATTTGTCGGTTTTCCAATCATAGGCTCCCTTATCGAAGGATAGCCATTCTACACTCTTAGAGTTTGGAATTGTGTTCTTACCCGGTATACTTTCAGCAGTAATTACTGTATTCCAATCAAGTCCTGTATGATATGCCTCAAACACCCAATTAGGATGCATTACATGTAATCTTCTTAAAGCATCCTTATATGTCTCCGGAAAACCTTCCATAGAAAGCTTTGTCTCAAAATCCACGTTGTCGGGGTTCCCTTGAGGTGGAGTAGGAGTTACATTGGGTACCGGATTAGTTGTTTGGCCTGGTCTCCATGGGTTTGTAACACCCTCAGGTAACTGTGAGCCGATATATATATATTCAGCCTTAACATGCCCGCTAATATTGTTTCCGTAGGTTATGTGATACCATGTTACTCCATCCACTCTAATAGAGGCATCTACTATAACTCTTGCACCACTTAGCAACAACACTGGCTGCCCATACGTATCATAAACGAACTGGGTAGATGCCGCTATATTCTCATATAAATTAAGGTATATGGTATTGCAGACATAAGCCTCCTGTGCTTCATAAATATATTCCTGTATCGGATTATCTGCTATCTCAAGAATTTGATCCGGCTGAGGTATTGTAGTCGGTATAGGTATCGGTGTCGGTGTTGGTGTTGGTGTTGGTGTGGATGTTGGTGTGGATGTTGGTGTGATGCTAGGTGCCGACTCGATAGGTATTGATGTTGGCTCAGGTGTCGGTGCCTTGGTAGGTTCTGGTGTCGGTGTTGCCTTAGGAATAGGCGTAGGCTTAGGCGTTGGTGTTGGCTTAGGCGTTGGTACTGCGTTATTCTCAGTATTCGCTGCCCTAAAACCGACCTGCTGTGCCGGTGCATATCCTTTATATGTTTTCCCATCTATCTTAAAAGATAGCTTGTACCATTTTACACCTGATGATACCAATTCATCTATGATGCTAACAGACTTATTCTTCTTTAATGATACGATTTTGCCCCCATCATACTTTAGATAAATAGAATTGCTTCCTGCTGACTTGCGAATATTCACTTTTGATACAGTAATTTTTGCTTTTATACTTTTTTTTAGGTTTAATTTTATATATAGACTAGATACATATCCCGTTGCCGTAGCCCCTTCACTTTGCAGGCTAATCTGATACCATTTTGTATTGCCATCCAGAGCCTCGCCTATAACTGTGACTTTATTATTATTTATTAAAGACCCAACCACGGGATTATTGGTCCCAGCTTTACTTCTGACATTCAAAGAACTTGCGGTCACTGTAGCATCATGCTTATAGCCTCCCTCTGTAGTGGTGCCTCCACTACTTTCAGGTTTTGGTGTTGGCTTAGGCGTTGGTGTTGGCTTCGGTGTTGGTGTGGGAGTCGGACTAGATGTTACATTAATATAATCCTTATGTACATATCCCTTTACTGTCTTTCCGTTAAATTGTAGAGACACATATAACCAATCTCCTTCTGTCTCTAGTATAGTTACATTTTCATCCTTACGAAGATATACAAAAGTACCATCTGAAAGCTGCGTTCTTTGCGCAGTAGTAGATGGGTCTTGCCTTACGTTAAGTGTTTCGGCAGTTACTGTTCCCTTCCCGGAAGCAGATACTTTTGAATTATATATATAGTTAGGCCACAATATTCCTATGCAAAGTATAAATATAATCCATCTTTGATAAAACCGCTTTCTCATCAAGTACTCCTTTCAAACAACATTAACTGTCGATAAGCTGTCGATATTACTGATTTATCATAAAAAAGAACTATGGCAGTTCTGTGGCATTTGTTGTATTTCATGTCAGATGATGTTATAAAAGGTTATAACTTGAAAAGGATGTTATATGTCAAAATCCCTTCCCATTATCTTGCTATGGGAAGGGATTTTGAGCTTACTCTATTCTATGGCTTTTCCAATGTCAGTTCTCATATATTTGTTCTTAAAGTAAATCTTCTCTGTGGCTTTATAGGCATTGGCCCTGGCTTCTTTTAGATCGCTTCCTAAGGCTGTTACGCCTAAGACTCTTCCTCCATTAGTAAGAATTTGCCCGTTTTCCTTTTTTGTAGCAGCATGAAACACATGATATTCGTTGGTATTAGCGAAGTTTTCTAATCCTTGTATTTCAAAACCTTTTTCGTAGTGCTCAGGATATCCGTCTGAGGCTAGGACAACGCATACTGCTGCGTTCTGCTCAAAGAATAAATCAATCTCATTCAAATTTCCATCTATACAGGCTTCAAACACCTCAACCAGATCGTTTTTCAGTCTTGGTAGAACTACCTGTGTCTCCGGGTCACCAAATCTGGCATTGTATTCAAGTACCTTAGGTCCGTCCTCAGTCAGCATTAAGCCGATAAATAAAATCCCAATAAAGTCTCTTCCTTCAGCCTTCATCGCATCCATAGTCGGTTGATAAATATATCGCTTACAGAACTCATCTACCTTATCTGTATAGAAGGGACTTGGTGAAAATGTACCCATTCCTCCGGTATTAAGCCCCAAATCATTATCTAATGCTCTTTTATGGTCCTGGGCGCTGGTCATCGGTATAATATGTGTCCCGTCACAAAATGCAAGAACAGATACCTCAGGTCCTTCTATGAATTCCTCTATAATAATTCTATTCCCGGCTAAACCAAACTGCTTATCAACCATTATTGATTTAACAGCCTTTACCGCCTCATCATAATCCATACAGATAAGAACACCTTTTCCCAGAGCAAGACCATCTGCCTTAATAACGATCGGATACTTGCTTTTTTTAAGATATTCCATAGCTGTACCCGGCGAAGCAAAAGTTTCATAAGTAGCCGATGGAATATTATATTTCTTCATAAGGTCTTTGGCAAACACCTTAGAGCTTTCAATTATAGCAGCATTCCTTCTAGGCCCAAACACACGAAGACCCTTCTTCTCAAAGACATCTACTATACCTTCTGCAAGTGGATCATCTGGACCTATAATAGTAAGATCTATTCCTTTTGACAGTGCAAAATCGGAAAGCTTTTCATGGTCAATCACGGGTATATCGATACACTCAGCACATTCCTTAATGCCAGCATTTCCTGGAGCACAATACAGCTTTTTCACCTTAGAGCTCTTTGCCACCTTCCATGCTATGGCATGCTCCCTTCCACCTCCGCCAATGATTAATACTTTCATATTATTCCCTCCGATTTATATTAGTAATGGCGTCATCCACCATAACGCTATCATACAGTACTGTTAACTTATAACTACAGTATTGTCAATTACTGTAATGCGATTCTCTGATATAAGCCTTACCGCCTCGGGAAGGATAATCCATTCGGCTTCCTCCATAACTCTTTTTTGAAGAGTTTCTGCGGTGTCTCCATATTGTAACGGTACTGCTTTTTGAAGAATTATAGGACCCGTATCTGTTCCTTCATCTACAAAATGCACGGTTGCTCCTGTCAGCTTAACCCCACGGGATATTGCTG
>CAZDWP010000097.1:0-7162 GCA_964508985.1 uncultured Herbinix sp.
ATCCTTATCAAAAATTATTGAATATGCAGGTGTACCTTCATAGTTTACAACAATCTTATTCTGATACATAAAAAATTGCATAACCACATCCTATAACCCTAAGACGAGGTTATGCGTCCTCCTTAAATATATGTATTATTAAAATTCATCATCCTCTATGGCAATAAACTCAAAAGCACCAGTCTTCTCCTCTTTAATCCCTTCTTCTTTCTCTTCCTTTTGGGAATTCTCTAAGGAAATAGGTTCGCGCTTTGTCTCATTATTTTCTTTATAGGAAAAGTCCAAGGTGTTTATCTGAAAGCTTCCACTAGAAAGGAGCTCCATCTGAGCATTTAAGAGATTCTTAAAATGCACTTTAAATAAATCGTACTGCTTTAATAAGTTAAGTGTTTTATGCTCAAGCATCTCTGATTGCTTCAAGGCTCCTGATTTTATCATCTTGGCATTGGCCTTGGCTTCCAGCTCAATGGCGTCAGCTTCCTTATGTGCACTATCTTTTATATCCTGGGCAGTCTTTTCGGCTATTACAAGAGCCTTCTGAAGAGTCTTTTCGATAGATTTATAATAGCCTATGCTATCAGTAAGATCCTTGACTTTTTTATTCAGGCTTTCATTTTCATATAGAAGCTTTTCGTAATCCTCTGATATCTCTTGGATAAACTGTTCTACTTCCTTTTTATCATATCCTAAACCGCCTTTGTATGTTTTTTCCCTTATTTCAGATGGGGTCAGCATTAACTTACCTCCTATTTATTCATAAAGTAATATCTTTACTGATAATCTTCCCTTTTTAGTCCGATTGCTTTCTCCACCGTAGATAAATTTACCGTATCCACGGACAGAAACAATATCATTTTCCTTCAGTATATAGCTGTTTGATAATATGTTTTTACTATTAACAAAAACCTTACCACCTGCAATAAGTCCCGAGAGATTACTCCTGGAACCTTTGAAGGCAATGGATAAGATGCTATCTAATCTTACAGAGGTTACAGTTCCTGTAATAGGCTTTAGACTCGGCTTATATACAAAATCTCGATTATCGATTAGTGAAGCACTTACTACTGTATGTTTAATTCGTGATAGCTCGCTAGTAATAAAGTCTTGTATTGAGGTGCTACAAAATAGATAGCTCTCGTTATTGTCTACTATAATATCTCCGACTTTGCTTCTATCGATACCAAGATTTAGTACCGCTCCTAGTATATCACGATGACTAAGCTTGTCTGAAAATTTAGAGTTTTGTGGTTTTATATGAAGACAGGAAATAGGAAATAGTACATCATCTTCATTATCGATCGTCAAATCACCGCAAAAACAAAGTATTTTCCTTTCGGCCTCATCAAAACCTCCATAGGAAAAATACTTTATCCTTTGTAATTCGTTTTTTGTGCGTAGAAATAAATCCTGCTCATGTAAATTCAAGAAATCAGTAAATAATAAACATTCACGTACTTCGGCCATGCTAGCCAAATCTTTAAATCTTCTTAGTAACATTTGCTCTTGTTTAACTATATTGTCCATTGTAATCCTTGTCTAGAATTTTGAATTAAAGGTTGGAGGATCAAAGTTTTCATCTCTTATCATATCCAGATAATCTCCGGATATATCCACTGTATCAGGAGACACGATGAATATGCAAGAGGAAATACGATGTAATCTTCCATTGATAGCATATACAGATCCAGATATGAAATCCATCGTTCTCTGAGCTTGCTTATCATCAAAGCCCTCAAGATTGATTACAGTTGCTCTTCCCGTCAAAAGCATGTCACAGATAACTTGGGAATCTTCAAAGGAAGTAGGCTTCATAATACAGACCTCTAGCCCCTTTGGTGTTGTTCTAATAGGAACAACCTTACCTGCTGAGCTTCTATCCACACCTCTCATCCTTTCTTTTTTATAATCGCTTGTACTTTGTACCTTGGCTTTTTGACGCTTTGTAGTATCCTCAAAATCGTTATCTTCAGATTTTTTATCTAAGCGTCTGGATTTCACAGGCTCATTAAATTCCTCGTCATCCAAGTAATCATCAAAACCTTCATCCTCAGTTAATTTCATTGAATTTAAAAAATTTTTAAAAATATTAGGCATCGTATTGACACTCCTATCTATAATGACATAATAAAATTAATATGACCTAAACTTCAATTATCAAATATTAAGAATAATCTCTTTCACCGAATATGCCTGTACCAATTCGAACCATAGTAGCACCCTCTTCGACTGCCACTTCGTAGTCTCCTGACATTCCCATGGAAAGAATATTAAAACTCTCTGCGTCAAAAAATATATCTGTAAGTCCATTATCAATGTTTTTCGTTTTTATGTCAATAAATAATTGTCGCATTTTACTAAAATACTCCCTATTTTTTTCGGGATTACTAACATATGGTGCGATTGCCATTAATCCTCTGACTCTTATATGCGGAAGTCTGATTAATTCCATAAATAGTGGTATAAATTCATCTGTGTTAATACCGTCTTTTGTGTCCTCTTTTGCGATATTTACCTGGATCAACACATCGCATATAATATCTTTCTTAGAAGAATCCTGTTCTATCATCTGTCCAAGACGTATAGAATCTACCGAATGAATTAAGACCGCCTTATCAATAACCTGCTTAACTTTATTTCTTTGTAAATGGCCAATCTGATGCCATTTTATGTTATGACCATATACTTCATTTAAATCATCATGCTTTCTAACTAATTCCTGTACCTTATTCTCACCAAAATGACGTAAACCCAAATCATATGCTTCCTCAACCATATGTAGAGGCATCGTTTTGCTGACTGCAATTAAGGTAACATCTGAGGAGTTTCTCCCAGACCT
Organism: uncultured Herbinix sp.; assembly: GCA_964508985.1. Classification (GTDB taxonomy): domain Bacteria; phylum Bacillota; class Clostridia; order Lachnospirales; family Lachnospiraceae; genus Mobilitalea. The sequence continues at coordinate 2,837 of CAZDWP010000097.1, forward strand.
TTCACATGCAGCTTCAATGCGCGCTAATATGTCTGTAATACGTTCCTCCATATTCATGCATATCTCTCCCTTCGAGTCAAATAACAAAGTAAGCTTTCATCTAAAGCTATATTATTGTTTCTAATATATTATCTTTTGCTCTACAACTGTATTAGCATCTAAAGCTATATGATCGTAAAGTGATAAACCATAGGATGTGTTCTTATCTACAATACAATAGGATTCATTTTGGTAAATAATATCAATCCTCTTAAATACAGCATAACCCATATTTACATTGAATACGCCTGTTAGCTTATCTGTAGTGCTTAGCTGGTATCTTTTACCGTCTGTTGATCGTATCCATGTATTTGAAGAAAATTGATTCGTATCCACGTAACCATAAATATCGTCCTGATTATATATATCGGCAGAAACAAATATTAATTTAACATCACCGGTATCCTTATCGTACTCTTCCTTAACCAAGCCCTGTTCATTACTATTACCGCCTTCTGTAAAATAGGATAATGGAACTAAATAAAAATCCTTAGTGGTAATTGCAGACAGTGGTATTTTTAATCCTTGTGCGTTCTCTAGGTGTAGCTCTATATCTATAAATCTATAATCCAAATAATTTGACATATGCTTGTCCATAGTAATTTCAGCATAATATGATGAGTCTAAGGGGTTTTTAAATATTGTAATTGGTGCGGTGGTATCAAATTCATCATTTAGTATGGTAAAATCCACCCTCTCTTTACCTTGAAGCTTTTCATATTGTTCATTTGTTAATGGTAAAATTATGGACCATAATTCAGAGGTTACAAGCTTGTAAACCGGTGTATTGATTGAGACCATATCAGAAGTACGAAGTGCTGTGTTCTTATAATCCTTTATATCAAACATATCCTTTGTTAATAAGTCCTTAGTAATGGTTTCATAATTGTCCATATAATAAGAGACTATACCACTGGAATTACTTCTAAAGACCTCATATGTAAATTGAAAACCGGTATCCTCTTCGATCTGCATGCCCTTTTCAATCATTGTTTCATTCAGCATATCAATCATCGAACTTTCAACATCAGCCTTAAAATCATATACATATGAAAAATCATAATCAGAATAAAGCGTATGATATTTCTTTATTTCATATTGGAACTGTTTGGAATTATCACTTGAAAGAGTCATTATATCATCACTGCCAGTTATAAAATCCATTATATTAGTGCTGTCATCTATTGAATATACGGAAGAATTTTTAGCTACTCTTGCACCTTCCTTTTGAAAATAATAAACATAGCCAGCTTTCTCAGTTGAAACTAATTGTTCATCTCTTAATACAAGTCCAGTAATGCGGCTATCCATGGTATTATAGCCCTCTTGAACCTCATATATAGATATATGTTCTTTAGTAAAATAAATATATATGTTAATCGAAATATAAATGAAAAGGATAAGAAATATAATTATGCCAATATTTATAGTTCTACGTCTTTTGAATTTTACTACTCTCTTATCTTTACTCAAGCCTAATTTCGCCTCCATTTACGAACATACTACCATTAAGCTATATTATACTGAATAAAACTAACCGTTACAAGTAATATATTTATATAAGTACATGCATAAAGACGGAATAAATGGAAATTATAATAAGAGAGATAAATTATAGCTATACAAGTAATTTTATGATGTGAAGGAGGGTTTTTATATGAAGACATTAGATTATATTGCTTTAATCCTTGTTGCAATTGGTGCTATTAACTGGGGACTAATTGGATTCTTTGAATTTGATCTTGTAAGAACAATATTTGGAGACATGACTTGGGTATCCAGAATTATCTATGCACTCGTAGGTATTGCTGGACTATATTCATTAAGCTTCTTTGGAAGATTAGGTAACGAAGAGTAAATGAGAATGACAAGGGGACGGTTCTACTGTCACGTTTTTCCTGAGAAAAATGTAACAGCAGAACGGTCCCCTTGTCATTCGTTCTTATATAATAACCTGATTGATTAAAACAAAAATACGGATATCAGCGATATCCTACAATGCTACTATTACATTCTGTTTCATATTATCAGGGATTTGATCATAGTTCAAAGAGATGCTTATACATAAATTGATTTTAAATTGATTAGAAATTAGATTCAGCTTTTCAAATACGTCATTGATGTTGTTATCATCCACTGCGGCTACGGTTAAGAAACTATCAAGATAAATTGATTGTAAGTCATGATCGCATGAAATAATGCCGCAAAGAAAACCTAAAAACTCACTGTGATTTTCAATCAGATAATCTCTTACATTTACTAATCTGATTTTGTTGGAGAGTTCATACATATGCTTATTGTTCTTGTCAAGATAAACAATACTTCCCTTTGCGGATTTTACTTCATTGTTTACTTTCTCAAGAAGGACTTTTGTCTTTCCTTTACCTTTCGCACCTGCAATTATCTGTATCATTGTAATCTCCTCCTTCTGACGGGCCAGACATATAGCAACCTGCCCAATAAATATAGTCTATTTGTGATAATTGTATAAAAACATTTTCTATATATAACAATTATAGTATAGATGTACAATAAAAACAACTAATAATTCAATTCTATTGATGTAGAATATTAATAAAAAAACTAATTTAGCTCTGTTGTTAATAATAGCATATCTGTCATCTCAGAATACAATTCATCTATATCTGTTGCCTTTAAAATAATTGATATATATTGAGTGTTATTGCTATTCTTTGACAATAATATCAAGCAATTACCTGCCTTATAAGTAAGACCTGTCTTTCCACCTATTATTGTTAAGTTTTGAGGTGTTTCCTTCTCCTCTGTTAGATATAGATTAGTGGATTTAAAATTAAGGCTTTTTTCATTTTTATCTTTATCTTTATAAACAGCGGTATAGGAGCTTTGACTAATAATATTAATAAATGCATCATGTTGTATAAGCTCATTAAAGATTAGATACATGTCATATGCAGTGGTATAATGATTATCATCGTGCAGACCATGTGAATTAACAAAATTAGTATGAGAAGCACCTATTGCTTTGGCTTCCGAATTCATAAGATTAACAAATTCTTCTTCACTCTTACTCATATGCTCTGCTATGGCAATTCCGGCATCATTACCTGAGTGAATTAAAAGACAATGTAGTAAGGTGTCCAGTGTAATTAGATCGCCCTCTTCAAATCCGCATAGCTTTGCACCTGCAACTGGAATATTAGCGGCATTGTGGCTTATGGTAACGCCATCAGTTAGTTCTCCACGCCTTAACACAACCAAAGCAGTCATAAGCTTTGTAAGACTGGCAGGATACAATCTTTCATATGGATTTTTAGCATATAGGGCTTCATTATTTGTAACATCAAAAAGAAGAGCTGCCTCGGAACTAATCAAATCATCTTGAGTGCTATATTCATTATCTGACAGTACAATTATGTTCTGAGCAAAAAAATCATTTTCAGATAATTCTATACCCAAATCCATATTTGTACTTGATATATAGTCACTGTAGGAAAAAAACTGATCGGAGGATTTCTGGCAGCCTCCAAGTGTCAATACTATTATTAGTAGAATGGCAAGATACCGTTTTTTCAATAAGATCAATCCTTTTATGATTTAAACATTTCTCTCCAATCCAAATCTCCACGCTCCAATGCTTTGACTAAAAGCTCTGCTGTGGCAAGGTTTGTTGCTAGAGGAATATTGTGCTTATCACAAAGCTGAAATACGTTATTTACATCCGGCTCATGTGATTTGGGAGTCAGAGGATCTCTTAGAAATATAACCATATCAATCTGGTTATGCTCTATCTGGCTTCCAAGTTGCTGAGTTCCCCCCAAATGACCGGCAAGGTATTTGTGAACCGTTAGATTGGTAACTTCCTCTATTAATCTTCCGGTTGTACCTGTCGCATACATTGTGTGTTTGCATAAAATACCACGGTATGCAATACAGAAGTTTTGCATTAGCTTCTTTTTTGCATCATGGGCAATCATAGCTATATTCATGAGAATACCTCCCATCCTATCTTTTTGATTTTTTAGGCTGTAGACGAATATTTAAAATAAGTCCTATTGCTATCATACTGCTGATTAATGAACTAAGCCCCTGACTTAAAAAGGGAAGCGGTATTCCCGTATTTGGTAAGATTGATGTGACAACACCAATATTGACAAATACCTGGAAGGCAAACATTGAGGCTAAACCGATTGCAATAAGCGCTCCAATTCTGTCAGGTGCTATTCTCGCAGTAGACAGACATTTGTATATTATAAAAGCAAATAATACTAATATTAATAAACTTCCGATAAAACCAAACTCTTCTCC
>CAZDWP010000098.1:0-7132 GCA_964508985.1 uncultured Herbinix sp.
CAGTGGAAAGGGAATATTGCCGAAGTGATAATAATCCTGAATTATTATTGCTGGGCATATGGTGAATAACTATATGACTGTCATCACAAGTATGGATGGAGTGCTGCCTAAAGATTATGTATTGTAAATGTTTATTTACGTATAGAATTCTTTAGTGTCGACTCTTAGGTCGACTTTTTTATTTGAATAGGAGTTTTCATCCTATTTACCGCTTTAACATATCATAAATACTAAACGCAATGTTTTTACACAAAAAAATTTGGAGGTGTCATTATGGCTTTATTTAAAGGAGCAGGTGTAGCAATTGTTACGCCATTTAAAGAGAACTATGAGGTTGACTATGAGAAACTGGGAGAATTGATAGAATTTCAGATTTCCAATAAAACAGACAGTATCATTATATGTGGTACAACTGGAGAGGCATCAACCCTTACCCATGAGGAGCACTTAGAATGCATTAAGTATACTGTTAAAAAGGTAAATAAAAGAGTTCCCGTAATTGCAGGGACAGGATCAAACTGCACAGAGACTGCTATTTATTTGTCTAAGGAAGCCGAGAGCTTTGGCGTGGATGGATTATTGATAGTTACACCATATTATAATAAGGCTACACAGAAAGGACTTATAGCTCATTTTTCAACTATAGCAGAAAATGTATCTCTTCCTATTATAATGTACAATGTTCCTGGAAGAACAGGATGCAATATGCTTCCACAGACAGTAGCAACGTTGGTTAAGACTGTCGATAATATCGTAGGTATTAAAGAAGCAAGTTCGAATATTGCACAGGTTGCAGAGATATTGAGTCTTACAAAGGGTAATATTGATTTGTATTCTGGATGCGATGAGCTGATAGTTCCGACATTATCCCTCGGTGGAATTGGGGTAATATCAGTACTCTCTAATATTGCACCAAGAGATACTCATGATATGGTTGAAAAATACCTTGAGGGAGATGTAAACACGAGCCGTGACTTACAGCTTAAGTATATCCCTCTTATAAATGCCTTATTCTGTGAAGTAAATCCTATACCCGTAAAGGCGGCACTGAACCTGATGGGATATAAGGCAGGACCTTTAAGAAAGCCATTAACCGAGATGGAGCCAGCCAATGTGGAGAGGCTACAGACTGAACTTAAAAATGTAATATAGAAACTAGAGAAAAAGGACTGATCCAAGTACAAAATGAAGCAGTCCTCAATAAATATGATTGGAGGAAGCATATGACAAATATCATTTTACGAGGCTGTAGGGGTAAAATGGGGAATGTAATTACTCAGATGGTTGAAGAGGATGAAAATGCTGTTATTGTTGCAGGTATAGATGTTAGTAAGGGTAAGGAAGACAAATATCCTGTATTTTTTAGCTTTATGCAGTGTAAGGTTCCTGCAGATGTTATTATTGATTTCTCATCCCCTGTAAACGTTAGGGAAATGCTTGATTTTGCCATTATGCGTAATATCGGTATTGTCCTATGTACTACGGGGTTTTCCAAGGAGGACCAAGGACTAATAGAGGAAGCTTCTAAGATGATACCGATTCTTAGGTCGGCTAATATGTCCATGGGAGTTAATCTCATATTAAAACTGGTAGAAGAGGCGGCAAGAGTACTTGCAGATTCCGGCTTTGACATAGAAATTATTGAGAAACATCATAGCAAGAAGGTGGATGCCCCGTCTGGAACAGCTTTAGCTATAGCCGATTCCATTAATGAAGCCTTAGACAATCAATATGAATATGTGTATGACCGCACCAATATCAGAGCACCCAGAGTAAAGAATGAAATCGGTATATCGTCAGTAAGAGGTGGAACTATTGTCGGAGAGCATGAAGTTATATTTGCTGGCAGTGATGAAGTTATTGAAGTAAAGCATACTGCTTATTCAAAGGCAATATTTGCGAAGGGTGCTATTCAAGCAGCCAAATTTCTACCAGGTAAAGCACCTGGAATGTACGCCATGAACGATGTAATCGGATAAAGGATAGTTTTGTTCACAAATTTTTCGTATTCTTGTTGTATTATTATGGATAGAAAAAAGCGCAATGAGGAGGAAACTGTTTTGATTGAGGTAAAAAATCTAGTTAAGCTATATGGAAATCATACTGCCGTAGATAATTTATCCTTTACTGTAGATAAGGGGCAGATTTTAGGCTTTCTGGGCCCAAACGGTGCAGGAAAATCAACAACCATGAATATCATTACAGGTTATATATCTGCGACGGAGGGGACGGTTACTGTCAACGGGCTTGATGTATTTGAAGAACCCGAGGAAGTAAAAAAGATGATAGGATATCTGCCAGAATTCCCACCTCTATATCCTGAGTTAACAGTACTGGAATATCTGAATTTTGTGGCGGAAATCAAAAAGGTAAAGCATCAGACAAGAAAGCAAATGGTGGAGGAAATTATGGAGACCACCAAGATAACAGATATGAAGGATCGTATTATTAAGCATTTGTCAAAGGGGTATAAGCAGAGAGTAGGTTTGGCACAAGCAATTATGGGATATCCTGAGCTGATTATTTTGGATGAGCCGACAGTAGGCCTTGATCCAAAGCAGATTATTGAAATCAGAGAATTAATCCGTGAGCTTAGTAAGAATCATACTGTTATTCTAAGTTCCCATATAATGCAGGAGGTTAGTGCTGTTTGTGACAGCATTTTAATTATTGATAAGGGCAAATTAGTTCTACAGGATAAGCCTGAAAATCTCAGTATGCATTTAGGTTCCACTGGAGGACTTAAGCTGCTAGTACGAGGCGACAGGGATAGGGTAATCAGTGAGCTTGGAAAGATAAAAAAAGTTACAAAACTAGAAGAAAAAGAATCGTTTGAGGAAGGAACAATAAGCCTTACTCTGTTCTGTGATGAATATGAAGATATTAGAGAGGACGTATTCTTTAGCATGAGCGACATAAAGACTCCTATCTTAGAGATGCAGTCCATTCGTATGAGCCTTGAGGATATCTTCCTAAAGGTAACACAAGATGATAATACTTATGCGGATGGTGATGAGCGCTCTGATCAAGCTAATGTAAATGATAAGAGTGATTTGATTGAAGAGGAGGTAAATACAGATGCTGGCGATTTATAAAAAAGAGTTACGATCTTATTTTACTTCTATGATTGGATATGTTTTTATCGCAATATTTTTAGTTATCTTTGGAATATACTTTTATTTAAACAATTTGCTTAATGCAACTGCTAATTTTGAATATACAGTTGCAAATGTAAGCTTTATATTCGTACTGCTTGTGCCTCTATTGACAATGAGGCTAATGGCAGAGGAGAACAAGCAAAGGACTGATCAGCTATTACTTACATCCCCAATCACTGCTGGAGATATCATTATGGGTAAATTTTTTGCAGTATTTTCTATTTTGGGTATAGTAATTGCCATTATAAGTACCTATCCTTTAATAATGACAAGATACGGTAGTGTTCCATTTGCTACTTCCTATGCAAGCATTATAGGCTTCTTCTTATTGGGAGGGGCTTATCTGGCCATGGGCTTATTCCTTTCTTCCTTAACAGAAAGTCAGGTTGTTGCAGCAGTAATAACATTTATAGTGTTTTTCTTTACATTATTTATGGAAGGAATTGCAGGTAGCATACCGACTAATCACAGTACTGCATTGATTTTCTTTATTGCATTATGGATTATTATATGCCTAGTGCTGTGGATTATGATGCGTAATATTACTATAACCATTGGAGCAGGTGTAATTGGAGTCGCCATCCTGACCGCCATATATATTCTCAAGCCTACATTGTACGACGGTGCAATTGTGAAGGCTTTTAGCTGGCTTTCCGCTACAGTTCGATTTAATAATTTCTATATGGGTATTCTGGATTTGGCAGATATTATATATTACCTAAGTATAATCTTTGTGTTTTTGTTCCTGTCAACCCAGGTTATTAAGAAGAAGAGATGGAGCTAGGAGGGGGAAGCATGAGCGAAATGAAAAAAAATAATTATAAAGCTTCCTTTTCAGGAAGAAATTTTAAAAGTGGGGCCTATGTATCCATAGTGTCCGCTGTAGTTATTGCATTAGTGTTACTTATAAATTTAATTGTTACTGAGTTTGATTTAAAGATTGATTTGAGTAAAGAGGGTATTTACACAATAACAGAGGAAACTAAAGAATATGTTAAAGAGATGGAGGATGACGTAACAATATACTATCTGATTGAAGCAGGACAAGAAGCACCAATGTTTCATAAGATAGCACAGAAGTTCGATAGTCTTTCAGATCATATAACCTTAGAGCAGAAGGATCCAATACAGTATCCGGCCTTTGCTTCAGACTATGTGGATGATGAGGTAAACATCAATAGCTTTATGGTTGTTAACAATAATACAAAACAAGCAAAATATGTGGATTATAGTGAAATGCTTGTACAGGAGTTCTCTGAACAGACATATCAATACCATACTGTAGGAATAGATGTAGAAGGTAAGCTTATATCTGCAATTCAGTATGTAACCAATCCTGATCTTCCTACTGTATATTACACTGTTGGTCATGAGGAATATGAGGTTGGACAGATGTTTATGGATATTATGGCAAGAATGAATATAGCCATAAATCCACTTCAAACACTTACCTTGGAGAAAATACCAGAAGATGGCGACGTCTTAATAATCAATGCTCCCAGAGTTGACCTTTCGGACTCAGAGACTGAAATGATCAAGCAGTACATGGCAGATGGTGGCAATGCTGTTATTGTTATGGATTATGAGGCACAGGACTTAATGAACTTAAATTCTTTGGTTAATTACTATGGAATTCAGATAGAAAAAGGAATTATAAGTGAAGGGGATACAAATAACTATGTTCCATTATATCCCCGTTATATTGTTCCTAATGTGCTTGAACATGGAATTACCGAAGGGCTTTATAAGAGCAATCGACTCGTGGTAACACCGACTTCCTCAGGAATTACAATTATGGATAATACAAGGAGCTCCCTGCTGATAGAACCGTTATTGGAGACGTCTGATTTGGCATACTCTAAGATAAATATCAGCTCTGATACACTAATTAAGGAGGACGGGGATATCCAGGGCCCCTTCTATATCGGTGTACTTTCCAGTGATACATATAATGGTATTACTTCCAGCATGATAGTATACACATCGGCAATGATATTTGACGATAATATGCTTAATGAATTCGGTAATTTCTCATTGCTAATCAATACAATCGGAAATCTTGTAGGAGAAACCGAAATTGTAACAGTGCGGCCAAGATATCTATATCCAGAGCCCTTAAATATCACCCAGGAGCCTGTAATGATGTTGGCAGCCTTGACTATTATCGTACTACCTTTACTTATTCTTACTGCCGGTATCCTTATCGTTGCTCGGAGGAGGAGGCGATAATGACAAAAAGAAAGAAGAAAAACCTTATTACCATTATATCACTGCTAGTAGCATTAATTCTTATGCTGGGCTTTTATATATGGTATCTAAATAAAGATAAATTTGGTAGAAATGACACATCAGGCGACAGCAGCGTATCAGATATTGATTCTTCTAAAATAATAGCCACCATGGATCCTGAGCTTATCGATAAAATTCATTTTAGGAATGAGAATGCGGATATGACTCTTGTCCGTGAGGATGATTTATGGGTGTTTCAAGCCAACAAGGATAGACCCATAAAGCAAAATTATCTGCAGAACATGATAAACCTAGTGGTCGAGATTAAAACTGACCGTATAGTAAATGAAAAGACTAATGATCTGGGGCAATACGGTTTAAGCTCACCCTATGCTTATATAGAGGCTACTCAGTCAGACGGGAAATCCATAGGCCTTAGTATAGGCAATGAGGTAACTGGAGGACAGGGTTACTATGCAAAGCTGGATGGTGATGATTCTGTATTTATTGTTATGGCCATCTATGGAACACAACTATCATATAGCGATGCTAATATGACACAGGTAGAGCATGGTCCCAATATAATCTCTAATAATATTTATCATGTTGAGGTGCTGCAGAGAGGCAAAGAAGACTTTGAGCTGATTTATGACCCGGATTCCATCTATCATATGGCAGGCACCCCCTTGCTTTCCTGGGCAGTTCTTAAACCCTATGAGGATATATATTCAGCTGACACCACAAAGGTCTCAGAATTTCTATCCAATTATAGTAGCTTCAGTTTTCTAAATTGTGTGGAATATGATGTAGAGAATTTTGCGGTGTATGGATTGGAGGAGCCAAAAGCGTCGGTACTTGTGGATTACTACGAGCAGTATGAACAGGAGCTACCGGAGCCTGAGACGGATCCTAATACAGGAACAGAAATAACCTCAAAGACCATCACAGAGGAGAAAAGCTTTAAGCTCTTTGTAGGAGATTCGGATGATAACGGAGATTACTACGTAAGAAAAGAAGGAGATAAAGCGGTCTACACCATGAAGTCTACAATTATGGATAAGATGCTTAACATAGATGCATTTAGCATCTTAAGTCCCTTTGTTAATATTTATAATATTGAGTCTATAAATAAGATAGACTTAAGTATCAAAGGAAAGCCCTATACCATGGAGATAAAGCGTGAAACTATCATCAATGATGCAGGCGAAGAGGAAACAGAGTCAACATATTATTACAATGGGGACATAGCAGACGAGGATGTATTCAAGGATGTCTATCAGGCTATGATAAGTGCAAAGATTGATTCACAGCTAAATAAAGAGGTATCACCCAGTGACTCGGAGCCGCTACTAACACTAACCTATCATATAGAAGGTTATGAAGAGCCATTTACAACCGCATATTATACATATGATGATAGCTTTTATCTGATAGACAAGGGTCATCCGATTAGCTTCCTAGCAGACAAGAGAAAGATAGATATAATTATTAATGCAATAGAGGAGTTTAAGCTTATTAATTAACATAGTTATATAAAAAAGCTTTGTACAAATAGTTGAAGCGGGATTTCAGAATCCCGCTTCATTACTGTTTTCAGAGCTATTTTAATGAAATGTTTTATTAAACTTACAACTTGTACGAATAATAGGCACATTGACATAATATATTAGCATATGGGATAATCAAGTTGGTGTCGCCTATGGCGACGGGATGAGAGGTAACTATGAATAATAAGAAAAAGCTGA
>CAZDWP010000099.1:0-407 GCA_964508985.1 uncultured Herbinix sp.
GATGATTTGAACTTTTTCTTACCCATAATTATAATTGATGCTTAATAAGTGTAAGGATTGTTGCAAAATAATAATTTAAAAAACCCGTCTTTTTGTTATCAAACACTAATGAATGAGGCTATTTTTAAAATGACCTCATTCATTTGATTATCCATACTATTAATAAATAATTCTATTCATTTTTCAACAAAATAAGTTGTTATAAAACCTACTTTTGATTAATCCTATTATTAGCTCTTTCTCGAAGTAAATGTAGCTCTTTTCTAGAACGAGGTAAATCAACAAATTCTACAAATTAACGGAAAGGTCAATCAAGCTGAAGAAGAACTAGATAAGGTAACTGAAGAATTAGAAGAACTTAATGAAGAAATTGAACTTAACGAAGAGAATCTAGTAGCTGCGGAAAG
>CAZDWP010000099.1:417-1897 GCA_964508985.1 uncultured Herbinix sp.
TAAATCAACAAATTCTACAGGATAATCTGTTTCAATAATGTCTGGTTCGGCAATTAGCTCTCTTAAATATGCTGCGCGACGATCATTTTTGGAATTTATACGATCTGCTGTAGGGGCTATTGCTGTCATAATGGACACATTTTTTTTATGCAAAAGACTATATAAATCTTCCATTTCAGGATTAATTGTGAATCTTACATATGCCATAATCTGGCTCCATGGAATTGGTGATTCATCATATTCCTTAAAATGATCCATAGAACTTACCTCGACACAAAACATTCTATCTTTTACACCACTATTCCAATAATACATAGCTTCTTTTAAAGACCTAACACTAAGAATGATATTCTTATAGTCATACCACTCTCCTCCTTCTTTTAGTTGTTTTATATAATAATCCCATGTTTGTTGTCTGTTATCTTTATTATCAAGATTAAAAACTGTCTTACCCCTCCCCCATTCGAACATATCAACAATGGTTGGTATCTTAAATGCAGTAATATTTCCTTTCCTATCTTTAAGATTATATTGAAGCAACTCATTATAAGTATAATCAGAAACAAGACCTTCCCCATTCGTTGTACGTGTGATATCTGCATCATGCATAAGTATCATAACACTATCTTTAGTAAGTCGTGGATCAATTTCGAAAAAAGAGGGAAGATAGGTAAGCGTCTTCTCACATGATTCAATACAATTTTCTGGATAACCCGGTAGCATTCCACCTCGATGTGCACTAATTATAATATCAGCATCTGGTTTATAAGAAAAATACTTCTGTAAATCTTTAAGATTTTCAATATTTACTTTATAAAGCACACTTTTTTCTTTACAATTAAGTAAAGCCAAAGGTGCTATAGTTAAAAACAAAACAAACAAAACTTTACTATTTACACTCTTCATAATAATACTTATTAAATTCTACTGGGTTAAAAATCATGGTAAATATTAATTACACACTTTTACATTATAAAAACTATCAGTTGCATAACTAATAATTTACAACTCTAAAAAAACAACAATCTATAGACTTGTAATACAGCCAATTTATTTATTATATAGTCTATCATACAACCATAAGTTACGCATTTTTTGTTGTTCAGGAAAAAACCAATGCTGAGTTTCTTGAAAAACATGCAGCTCTTTTGGAGCACTAATTACATTAAATGCGGCATACATTGAAGTGGGAGGGACTATATTATCGTTATACCCCCAAGTATACCAGCCAGGGACTTTAACAAATCTAGCAAAATTAACTACATCATAATATTTTGATGTTTCAATTTTATCTAATTTGTTAGTAAAAACATCACCTTCTCTAAATAAATGAGGCCAACCACCAGCTCTCCCATGTATATAACCAGTTAAATCGGAAAGAGCAGGATAAACTGCAGCTAAACAATCAATTCTATCATCTAAAGCTGCCGTTACAATTGAAAGAGCTCCACCTTGGCTATTCCCTGTAACTGCAATACTC
>CAZDWP010000099.1:1914-7055 GCA_964508985.1 uncultured Herbinix sp.
ATTATCTAAAGTTTCAATAAAGTCAAGAGCCCTTATACAACCAAGATATACTCTTTTATAATAATATCTGTCTTTATCATCCAGTTTATTATACATATATCCATTAAGTGCTCCAACTTTTAAATCTTCATAAACTTCTGTGTTTAAATTTACTGGAATACCATGAATCCCAATCTGGAAAGTTATAATCCCTTTTTCAGCATTTGATACATCACCATAGTATGGACGCACACCAGCACCTGGAACCTGTAAAATAGCAGGATATTTACCTTTTACTTTAGGCTCACATAAAACACCGTATATTTTTCCTTGAATATTATTTATGCTTACATGATAAACATTTACTTTATCAGTGCAACTTTCGGGCATTAAAGTTAAAACTGGCTTAATTGGAGTCTTAGCTAATTCAGATTTAGCATTATCCCAAAACTCCTCAAAGTCACTAGGCAGATCTGTTGTTGGCTTAATTTCACTTGGAGAGAAACCAGCAGTAGCATACCCAGAATAGGTTTGTCCATCAACAACCACAGAAGCATGACACTGTAAAAACCCAGCTTCTGATTTTTTTTTAGTTTTCACAAAAGCTTCTCCATTTTTAAGATTTAACATCCCCTCATCCCAAGAATTCATCATCTCGGGATTAACGCGATAGTTGACATTAATATTACTAAGTGGAATATTGTTTTTCAACACAGTAATTTTAAATTCAGCTTGATCACCTACATCATATGTCCAATCATCCTTATCAGGTGATACGATTACTTGCACAAGTTTTTGTCGTGGTTGGGCCACAATTAAAATACTTGACACCAAAAAAAACCAGAACAATAATATTATCCTTCTATTTTCACTTTTTACTATCTTAAACTTACTTGATTCCATGCGGTTTTATATTTAATTATTAATGTGTTTGTTATAATATAATATTGTGCGAATTAAAATAGATAAGATAAATATCTATTTCCTAACTCCACCTAAAGCAAAGTTAAGAAATAGACAATAAAGCTATACCATCTATAATTTTGAAATAATTATATCATCTAATAAAAATCTAGTTAAATTCTCATCTTTTTTTTCAGGATTAGAACCTAATGCAATTCTACTATTGGGTGTTACATTTTCAAGAATTACTTCATACTCAGCAAAAACGCCATCTGCATTAACAATAGATACAATTTTCGCATCATTAATATTCAAATCATCTATATTGGTTATTTTTCCTTGTCCATCGAATGTAGCCCCTTCTACCGATTGCACTAGCACATCTGAACTATACGATGCACCACGCTCTTGATACATGGCAGCTTTGAATCTTACCTTCACGGTAGCACCTTCCTCTATTGAGTTTAACACTGGGGTGTACAACCTAGCGATACCTTTGTTTCCTCCTATTTTTATATAGCCTGGACGGGTAGATGTATTTCCATCCTTGCCCCAGCCTTTCATCCCTACACCTTCAGTATAAACAAGTGATACACCTCCACCATCAAAAACATTAAATTCGCTTGTCCATCTTGTTGGTGCCATCCCAATGCTTGCATCAACCGGATTCTCACCATTTGCTTTATTATATTGTTCTCTTCCACTAGATGCCACATTGTATCCAGCAGCTACAAATACAATGTCACCACCATGTATGAAATTAGCGAAGTCTTGTGATAAAAGAATGTCACCTCCAACTGCTGGTAAAGGAGAGGTTGTTATAAACTCTTTAACGCCAGATATCAAATTATTGGTTAAATCTGTAACTCTTACAAAATAACTCTTATCAGATTCCAAACCTGCAAAAGTATATCTAAGAAATCCTGCATCAGGAAATAGACTTTCGCCTCCAATATCTCGCCAACTAAGTTCCAAATCTGTACAAGCTTTATCTTTAAAAATTTCTAAGTCGTATTTGTTACTCATCTCATTTTCTTGATTAAATGTCCATGAAACAGTCAAGGTAGAAGTAGTACTATTTAGTAAACTTACAGCATCTTCATATTCATTTTGAGGTGTATCTGACAACTTAGTAATAACTATCTCATCTAGTAAAAATCTTGTGCGATTTTCAGATTGTCTATCAGGATTAGAACCAAAAACAATTCTTGTATTTGGTGTTACATTTTCGAGAGTAACTTCATATTCTGCAAAAAACCCATCTGCATTTTCGATGGAAATCAATTTGTCATCTTTAATGTCTATAGCATCAAGATTTGTTATTCTGCCTTGATCATCAAACACAGCATTATCTACCGCTTGAACAAGAATCTCTGAACTATAAGATGTTCCACTTTCTTTATACATAGCAGATTTAAAGGTTACCTTAACAGTAGAATTACCTTCTAATGAGCTTAGCTCTGGTGTATACAATCTAGCAATTCCTTTGTTTCCTCCAATTTTAATATATCCTGCACGGGTAGATGTGTTACCATCCTTACCCCAACCTTCCATTCCTACACTTCGTGTATATGTAGGAGTTACACCACCCCCATCAAAAACATTAAATTCAGTAGTCCATTTTGCAGGATTCATTCCGATAGCTGGATCTACTGGGTTATTTCCAGTTGCTTTATTGTATGCTGTTCTTCCATTAGCCGTAACACTGTATCCAGCAGCTACATAAGTAATATCACCACCATGTATAAAGTTAGCAAAATCCTGTGTTAATAGAACATCTCCACCAACAGCTGGTAAAGGATGTTGTGTTTTGAATTCTTTAATACCTGAAACTAAGTCATTAGTTAAATCTGTAACTTTTATAAAATAGCTTTTGTTGGGTTCTAAACCTGAAAAAGTATATCTAAGATATTCTGGAAATAAATCTGTGCCACCAATATCATTCCAACTAAGTTCTAAATCTGTACAAGCTTTATCTCTAAAGATTTCAATGGTATATTTATTACTTAATTCACTTTGTTGGTTAAATGTCCATGAAACAGCCAAGGTAGATGATGTACTATTTAGTAGTTTTAGAGCATTCTCTACAACTTTTATATTATCTACCATACCAATTATTGGATTGAGAGTAGCCCACCTACCATCATCTGTCATCATATAAACCCATTCAGACGATTTTGTTTTTTCAACAAAAACTCTCACTCGTGCATTATATAATCCATCCTTATTTAATTCAGAAAAAGTATAGCTGGATTCATCATTAATCCTAAAATCAGCTATAGGTGACTCGGAATCATCAGCATCAAATAGCTGAACTTGATAAAATATAGCTTCTTCTATTTCATCCCAGGAAATAGTTAAAGAGTTCTCTGTATGATCAGACAAACGTACATTTTGAGGATCTTTGATAGGATAAATTTTAAATATATCCTCTTCACTTTTTTCAGTACAAGAGACAACTAACATTAAAGTAAACGCAGTTGTTAAAATATTTCTAATAATTTTCATAATTGTTTATTTTATAATTGCAAATTAATTTGTTTATTCTAATCCTTCTGTATAAAATCAAAATTTCTATTCTGTATTATACATGACTATAATAAAATAAACATAATTCTAATTTTTTATTCTTCTATCAGCATTAGTTAGAATACCTCACAAAAACATCAAACGAAGTAGTCGGAGTATTTTGAATATAAGTTGTCCCAAAACGATCTGTAGCCTTAATAATTATATCAGATTTATTTGATTTAGGCTTTAATTTGTATAGATGATCTGGACGTCTAAACCAATTAGTTGCTTCATTTGGATTTGAAGGAGGATTTTTTCCAATAGATATAAAATAATGATACGCTCCTGGGTCATAACCAGTAAACCTTTGCATATTACCTGTTTTAACACCATCTTCAAACAATTCTACTTTCCATTTATCATCAGCATTCCAAACATTTGCAACAACATTTCCATCTTTTTCACCATAAAAATATGGAGGATAAAAACGAATTTGGTAATCTTTATTATAAAACGTAGATTTATAATACCAATTTTCTATTGAATTATCATTAATTTTATAAACGCCATAACCATTTGGTGTTCCATCTCCACAAATAGTACTAGACCACCAATTACCACAAGCAGTACCCGTATTATGTTCATAAACGCCTGTATTATGATTAATATGATTTTGATTATAATGAGTATGTCCACTCATTATGTGAACTTCTTGATAAGGCTCAATTAATGCATAAAGTTTAAGTGAATTTTGAATACTTGTTGAATACCTTACTGGGGCATGGAAACAGACAATAAGTAACTTATTCTTTGGAACATATTTCAAATCATTTTTTAACCATTGAATTTGAGGGTCAGTAAATCCTATTGAGTAATTTTGTTTTCCTTTATAAATTATATTGTCTAAAACAACAATATGTGCATTACCTCGATTAAAAGAATAGTTTACTGGACCAAACATATCCTCAAAGTTTTTTCTAGCATCAGTATCATTTGTAGCCCCCTCATAATGATCATGATTTCCAATTACTTGAAAAGTAGTTATTCCCGTATGAGCAAATAAGTTTTTCATCTGCTCCAAAAAGTCTGGTTTGTCATATACAAGATCACCTAAAACTACTGAATATATATTATCATGTTTTTCAGCTTCGTCTTTAATATCTTGAATTGTCTCATTTTGAAATCGCGTAATATCAGATCCACTTTTTGGTTGAGGATCTCCAATACTAAATAAAGTAAATTTATTTTCCGCACCCTCTTTCATTTTTTTTAAAGTAAAGTCCTTTCTATAAATATCATAATAAGAAGGTATCTCTTCAAAAAAATGAGGCCTACGTTCTTGAGTATTTATTTCGTATTCTGAAGGTGTACTATAGAATACAAACCTTGAATTTAAGTTTCTAGACAATTGATATACGCCTTTCTCATCAGTTTCTACTGAATTATACCCATCACTAACAACAACATTTTCAATGGGGACAGAGTTTTCATCAACAATTTTTCCAACCAATGTCATTCCGTCCTTGACATCAATTCCAGTTAAATCAGATGTAATTAGATCAGATGGAGGCGGTGTAGGTTTACTTAATCCATTTTGATCATCATTTTGACATGAAAGAAGGAGTATAAGTAATATTAATATTTTTAATTGTTCATACATTATAAGTCGTTTTTTATGTTATTATTATAGATTTTCTTCGATAGTAGATTTTCTAATTTCTGATAACCTACAATCGAAGAGTAATTAA
>CAZDWP010000100.1:0-7006 GCA_964508985.1 uncultured Herbinix sp.
CCAAACCAAGCGCTCTAGCCAAGCTGAGCCACACCCCGATCAACTGTTTCTTTCGGTATAGATTATCATTTGCTGTGACTCTGATAAAATATAAGCTTACCGAATATTATGCATTTTCAAGGCTTTCAGCCGGTTCCAGCCGTGACGCAAGACTTATTATATAATAGCATTCTCTAGTTGTCAACATCTTTTTCTATCTTTTCGGATGTAAAATTATTGCTTTCTAACATAATCTTGAATATTATACATTTATATGTAATAAAGCACCAAATCACTCTAATTTAACCTCTCACGACTATAGTCACAAGTGTTTTCGTATATAATGATCTTGGCCTATTCCTTACAATAGTTTACCGTAAAATGTGCTTTGCCTTGTCTGTCGATATCCATAATCATATAGCTTGGGATTCTGCCTCTCTGTCGTGGTAATGCTATGCTACCAGGATTGATTGTCCAGATGTCATCCTTTAAATCAATCATAGGGACATGTGTGTGACCGAACATGACTATATGGGCCTGTCTTGTCTTTGCCGCTTCTTTAATTTGAGAAGAACCATAATATACTCCGTATCTATGTCCATGAGTCAAAAATACGGTATAATCTCCAATCACAATGACCTTTTCCTTTGGACATCCCTTAAACAAGTCATTATTACCAGATACCATTTCTACAGGACAGTTTGCTATTGATTTAATATATTCCTCAGTGCCTCCATAATCTCCAAGATGTATCATTAGGTCAATCGGGCTTACCTTTTGCAAGGTTTGAAATAAATACTTATCCCTGCCATGTGTGTCACTTACTATCAGTACCTTCATTTTATTTCTCCAAAAATCATTAATGTGATAAGTATTCTTTCAATACCTCTTTAATGGCCTTTAAGGCCTTCGCTCTGTGACTGATTTGATTCTTTAGCTCTGTAGTAGGCATATCAGCCGTAGTGCAATTATATTCAGGTACATAAAAAATCGGATCATACCCAAAGCCATTGGATCCACTCATCCTTTCGGCGATGTATCCTTCAAGTATTCCCGTTCTGGTAATTGTATGGCCATCAGGAAATGAGCAGGCTATGGCACTTACAAACCTGGCGCTCCGCTTATCATAAGGAATACCCTTTAGCTTATTTATAATATAGCTATTTTTTTCGGAATATGGTGTATTTTCTCCGAGAAATCTAGCAGAATATACTCCCGGAGCTTTATCAAGATAATCTACCTCTAGTCCCGAGTCGTCTGCCAGAACAGTCTCTCCTGTTAGTTTACAGACCGTTTCTGCCTTTATGATGGCATTTTCTTCGAAGGTAGTGCCATCCTCCTTAATATCTATATCTATGCCTGCATCCTTAAGAGATAAAAGCTCAATATCCATATCCATTAATATATCCCTGATTTCCTTCATCTTTCCTTCGTTGGAAGTAGCAAATATAATTCTCTTCATGTTATGTCCCCAATCATTCTTCTGCTCAATCTTAAGGCATAAGCTCTTCGTATGCTCTCAAAATCCCCTTATATATTCCCTCTGCTATGGCTTCTTGACCCGCTGTACTCTCTACATATTCCAAGTCACGAACATTGCTTATATAACCTGCTTCAACCATAATAGCCGGAACTTTGGCATGATTTAGTATTAATACATCATCATTCCTCATTTGTACTAAACCATTATTTTTTAATGTTGTAGTTTTGGATATCTCCTCACTGAATATTTTGGCCATATTCTTAACAGCTATACTCTTATGTTCATGATCATAATAAAGAATTTCAGTACCATTCATCTTTGTAGAATGAGCATTGGAGTTATTATGAATACTAATGAATAAATCACAATCGACATCATTTGCCAGAGCAACCCGTGGGGTAAGAAATATTTTGTCATCCATAATTCTGGTATAATAAACCTTTATATTCTCCTTGTCAAGTAACTCCTTAAGCTCCAATAATATTCCTAGGTTTAGATTCTTTTCATATGTAAGCTCATCCTTAGAGACAGCACCGGGATCCTTACCACCATGCCCGGCATCAATTACCAATAGCTTATCATATACTTCCTTAGGCGCTTTTATGTCGATATAATAGTAGTATTCATCTTCATAAAAATTATGAACATATACATGGTCAAGCAAAAGCATAACCTCTATTATACTATTCCCTAGGTCATCTGTTTGGCCTGTAATCTGAATATCTTGTACAAAGTCATTACCATAATCTCTTGATAATACGGTCGTAAAGAGACCATCCTCATCTTGAATTTCGGTTCCTTTCTCTGTGTATATCGGCTCTCCGATAAATACATCTTCCTTGTTAACTCGTCCAATACAACTAATATCAGGGATTTCCTCCATAAAGCCGGAGATAGTCAGTTTCAGGTTCTTTGTAATATAAAGATCCTCTAATTGAATCTGAAGAGCTCCTCCTTGTGGTTTCCTAACAACCAGATATTTTTCTCCAAGTTGCGCTAATATATCTGTATTAATATCTGTATTGGCTCCTGTAAATATAAGCCCCGGTCTATCTAATATCTCTATAACTTTACCAGCATCATCTGGTTTACTTATAGCGGTAACCTCTTGAACTATATTCTGAACTTCTATCTGTGTAACAGGTAAAACATCCACATTACCACTTGCAGAAATGGCTACATTGTTATATTGGTTTATAACATAGGATAGCATAATAACGCCTAGCATTAACGCTACGCTTTGAATAGCTGCTTTTTTTAATAAAGCCTTATCCATGATGCTTCCCCCTAAGCACATAATAAATATAATTTAATATATAAATAGATTATATACGAATTTTGTCTCATTAACAATGGAATTTTGCAGTTATACTCTGTTATTGCTGAAATATGCAAATTTTTGTCTCTGTTAATCATTGCATTTTGATGACTAAATCTATATAATAGAATAGTAACTTGTCATATTGATTGTTAAAATGAATAGGGGATAATAAAATGAAAGCAGCCAATTACATAACAATCAAGCAGAAGGATGGCTATATTACTAAACTCACTTATCTTAGCTGCCCAAAAAGGCCAAAGGCAAGTATATTGATATTGCATGGAATGGCTGAGCATCAAAAACGATATGCTCCTTATGCACAATACCTAGTTGATCAAGGCTTTGATGTGTTTTTATATGATCATAGAGGTCATGGTATAGACAAGAAGTTAAATGAACTCGGATTCTTCTCTTACCATAAAGGTTATCAGCTTGTTATTGATGATGCTATATCTGTCAGTGAATATATCGTACAAAATAATAGAAGTAATATTTTTTTCTTATTCGGACATAGCATGGGCTCCTTAATAGCACGTAATATAATTCAAACCTATGATAAATATAACGGAGTAATATTATGTGGCACTGCTTATCCACCAAAGCCTCTAATACATGCTGGGTTATTTATGACCTCACTTATCAAAAAGATAAAAGGGCCTAAATATATCTCCCCTTTTCTTAAAAACCTTTTATTTGGAAATAAAAAATATACCAAATTAGCAGATAGAACTGCTTTTGATTGGCTAACAAGAAGTAATCCAATAGTTGGTGCGTATATCCACGATCCATACTGCGGATTCATATGTACATCATCCTTTTATAACGACCTTTTAAAGATAACGTCTAACGCTGCCAACAAGAAGCTAATTGGCATGACAAGGCTAGATCTACCCATGTTTATCATAAGCGGTGAGAGGGATCCAGTCGGTGCCTATGGCAAGGATATTAAGCGTTTACTCTCAACATATAAAAAGCTTGGATTCACTAATATTGCCTATAAGCTATATCCTGATTGCAGACATGAATTATTAAATGAATTAAATAACGATGAGGTTTATTCAGATATAACTCACTGGTTATCCAAGAGAATATAAAAAAAGGTGCTGAATCAGCACCTTTTTTTATTTACTATTTCTTTGGTGGTCTAGGTCCCATGTATTGATAAAGATAGGTTTTCATCATTCCATTATAAATCTTTCTATTCTTATTTGCTTTTTTCCCAATATATTTTTCGGCATCTTCATATCCTGAAATAATATAATAGGACCAGGCATCTAATGCCCCAAATACATTGCCAATATCCGTATATAGCTTCGGAAGATTTTCCTGATCCTCAAGTCTCTCCCCATATGGAGGGTTTGTTATAATAAATCCATACTTTTTACTACTACTTAGTTCTTTTAGTTCTTTTTGCTGAAAATGTATCAAATGTTCAACTCCTGCAAGCCTTGCATTTTGTCTAGCTGCTTTTATAATTTCACCATCCATATCATAACCCTGTATGTTCATTTCAACGTCAGTAAGCTTAAGACTTTCTGCTTCTTCTCTTGCTTTATCCCAAATATCTTTTGGAAATATATTATTCCAGGTCTCAGCAAGAAAACCCCTCTGAATTCCTGGTGCTATCCGTGCACCAATTAAGGCTGCCTCTATAGGAATGGTTCCGCTACCACAGAAGGGATCCACTAAAATACGGTCTTTATTCCAAGGCGTAAGCATAATAAGAGCAGCGGCTAATGTCTCTGTTATAGGGGCCTTACTGGTTAATTTACGATATCCTCTTCGATGTAAGGATTCACCCGATGTATCAAGGCTTATTGTAACCTCATCCTTCATTATAGTAACTCTAAGAGGATATGAGCTTCCGCTTTCTTCGAACCAGTCTATCTTATATACCTCTTTCATTCTTTCAACCATAGCCTTCTTCATAATAGATTGAATATCAGAAGGGCTAAAAAGCTTAGAATTAACCGAGTTAGCTTTCGCTACCCAAAACTTACCGTCCTTAGGAATAAACTCTTCCCATGAAATGGATTTAGTCATCTCAAATAGCTCATCAAATGTCTCCGCTTTAAATGAAGCCACCTTTAACAAGACTCTCTCTGTTGTCCTAAGGAACATATTACCCCTTGCGCATGCAGAAATATCACCTGTATAACTTACTTTTCCGTTGTCTACATTTGTTATATTATACCCCAAGTCAGTAATTTCTCTTTTTAAGACCGCTTCCAATCCAAAATGACAAGGACATATATACTCATATTTTTTCATTAATTCCTCCCAGTACTTCATCAATATTTATCTTAAAATATTTAATGCTTATTAGCATTGTAATGCTTATTATTTGCTCAGTCAACTTTTTTAGAGATATTACATCAGTTTACCATAATACGCCCGAACACCTCCATGCAGGCTTTTTATGTGATAGCCATATTTCATTAAATCTCTGGCTGCCATAAGGCTGATATGGCCTCTATCACAGTAAAATATTAATAGATAACTCTTATTAAGTCTCTGCCTTTCTCGTTCTAGGTTATCATAGGGTATGTTAACAGCCGATGGAATATGCCCTTTCATATAATCCACTTCATCCCTTAAATCTATAATTAACACATTTGGACGGCCAATATATTTTGATACATCACTTGCTTTAATTGTTTCAAAAGACATACTTGTACTGTCACTTCCTTTCAGGAATATAACATAATAGAATCAAAATAAACCTCTTATATATTATATTCCGACAAAATAATTTTGATATTATTATATTAAATTAGGAAGTGTAGTAAATTTAATTTAATAAAAAATAAGGTAGGCAATATCGCCTACCCTATCTTATAAATCTACAAATTAATAATTGTTCTCTGAGTCATCAATATCTCTGAATCTGTTTGTATTTGTGTTTGTATTTGTATTTCTTGAATTCGAGTCATTGCACCTTGTACCGCTTGCATTACGACTTGTTCCAATAGTATAATCTTTGGCATTATTGTTTGCATTTCTATTGGCGTTATTATTGGCATTGTTATTGGCATTTCTGTTGGTATTAGTATTAGCCGTATTGTTTGCGTTTCTGACTGTGTTTGCATTGTTGGCATTTCTACTGTTATTGTTTGATGTTTTATTACTAGTATTTCTTACATTTGTTGATGTCTGGCTATTACTATTACTGTTTCTAGAGTTATTATTATTCATTATGAGCCTCCTAATAAAATAAATTGATATTGCACACATTATTATTTGTTTAATTATCAGAAATATTCACAATGAAAATAAAATGCTAATTTGACCTTGCAATATTGATGTTTTTATACTATAATTATAAAGTGCTCAGATATATGTTTCTGGGCACTTATAACCCCTTATTAATTATTTATACTCCCCTCATCGAAACGACCGCTTGGCTCCCCCTTGCGGTCGTTTCACATTGTATATTTACATATTTGCCTAACGTTTCCTAAACAAAGACCATAACAGAACGATAAAGATAATCGGTACAAAAAACATAAAAAACAGCCTAATCAACATCCATCCGATTTTAATCAAAAAAACAAATAGAAATACAAAGATAATAGCTATTAAAACCATATGATACCATTTTATATGATACACCTTATTATAGTTTGCTGAGCCAGGATTATCATTATCAGTTGTATACTCGTAACTTCTGTTGATATTGCTGTTATAATTACTGCCAGCTTCTCCACGGGAAATGTTTTCGGTTTCTATAATTGTCTTTGCAATTAGTCTTGGATCTCCTATTTCTATAATGACCTCTTCTTCGCTTTTATCGGACTGAGAGCTTATATATTCATTGTAGAAGCTAATACTTTGCTCAAGAATACTATTATCTACTTCACCCTCTAATGATTGTCTTAATATATCCAAAAACTCTTTTTTATCCATTATTTCCTCCAATATATTAATAGCGGCGAATTGTCAACTTACAATTCATTACTTTGGTTAAGTTCCTATGGTCTATTTTAACACAACTTTATTATTGGGTAAATTAAGATTACATTATAAAATTATAAACCAACATAAAATACCAATACTTTGAAGTTGTGTGCAAGCACACGTAAATAAAACAGTATGCATATCTGGTGTGCAAGCCCACGTAAACAAAACCGCAAGCATATACATATGATGTATATGCTTATAATGGTGTGCAAGCACACGTAAATAAAACAGTATGCATATGTATATGCATACTGTTTACTTAC
>CAZDWP010000101.1:0-6945 GCA_964508985.1 uncultured Herbinix sp.
ATATATCCGCGACTCTATTAACCTCAACATCAATTTCAGGAACCTCCGCCAGTGTTAGATAAGCTGTTGGGAGCATCTGATTTGATAGCATAATAATCTGATTCTGCATCTGGTTAAATCTGCTGTTAACGGCTTTCTCCAAATAATTATCTAATAGAATATGGGTGAACAAATACAGAGGTATAACACCAACTAATATAAATACTAATAGCATATGTGTCCTCATGCTATTATAATGTTTAAGCTTTTTCTTGATTCTGGAAAAAATATCCTACACCCCATTTTGTATGTATATATTTTGGTTCACTTGGATTGCTTTCAATTTTTTCACGAAGTCTCCTAATATGAACGTCAACAGTCCTTACATCGCCCGGATAATCATATCCCCATACAATATTAAGCAAATTTTCACGGCTATACACTTTGTTTGGGTTGAGTACCATCAATTCAAGTAAATCAAATTCCTTAACAGTTAGATTCACTTCATTTTCTGCAATATAAACCCTTCTATTCTCGCAATCAATTCTCATATCGTTAAAGGAAATTGTCATTGGCTCGCTGGCTGTAGTAGAATTTTTACTACTTCGACGCATTATTGCCTTTATTCTTGCCTTTACCTCAAGGATATTAAATGGCTTAGTAATGTAATCATCTGCTCCATACTCAAGTCCAAGTATTTTGTCAATGTCATCGCCCTTGGCAGTAAGCATTATAATAGGCATGGATGAAAACTCTCGAATCTGCTGACACACCTCAAAGCCTGTCAGCTTTGGAAGCATAATATCTAGAAGAACCACGTCATATTCCTTTTTTTTCGCAGCCTCAATCGCTTCTTCTCCGTCATAAGCACAATCCACTTCCATTCCATCCTGTTCCAAGCTGAAACGAATTCCTTTTACAATTAATTTCTCATCATCGACTACAAGCACTTTCTTTGCCATATATACACCTCGTTTTTTGTATGGTTTATAAGTTATCATTTAATAATTACTAAATCCTCTATCTGAGCAAACAATCCTTCTTTTATTCCTGATATATTCATTAAATCAGTAGCAGCGCTAAAGCTTCCATTCTTTTTTCGATATTCAATAATACTTTTTGCCTTTGCTTGTCCAATTCCAGGAAGACTCATAAGCTCCGCTTCATCAGCAGTATTTATATTAACCTTTTTACTTGTTTCTTCATTTACTTGGTTATTATTATCTCCTTTTACGTACGCATCTAAACTAAGTTCCTTAAGCTCTTCCTTTGTAGGAACATAAATTCTTTGCCCATCCTCTGCTTCCATGGCTTGATTTATATAATCACTAGCAGCTTCAGGTGTTAATCCGCCTGCAGCATCTATCAAATCTACTATTCTTGTCCCTGCTTCCACGCGATATACCGAAGGACTTACTACAGCCCCGCATATGTAAACATATATGACAGACTCATTAAATTCCTCAGCCACAGCAACTTGATGGCCTAAATCATCTGACTGAAGGATGCCCTCCACATGAAGGTCTTTCGTATCACTATCTTCTACTTTATATGCCTCTTCATCTATATCATCCGATAATAGTAAAATTTCCTGATCATTGTTTTTCTTATAAGAGCAACTATAACACACTCCTGCCACTATAAGAAACAGACATGTAGCTATTATAATTATATATTTATTTTTCATCAATCTCTTCCTTTTGTTCAACCTTAAACAGCTTGCCTTAAGGTCATAAGAAGACTTAAAAGTACCCTCTATACTTTATTGTGATGATATATCTATTCTACATAAACAATAGAATGAATACAATAGGCATTTATACAAATTAATTTATTTTTTATGTTACTATTTCCATTTAAATGTAATAATCCCAATAATAATTATTCCTATTCCAATCAGCTTTCGCCATTCAAAATCTACTTTATCCGATCCAAAAATGCCCATCAACTCAACTATATATGCGACAAGTAGCTGTGCTGTGATTATAAACATATTAGCTCTAGCCGGTCCCAATGTATCCACGCTTCTAATAACCGTATAGGTTATTGCTGCCCCCATGACACCTCCAAGCAGCATATACTTTTTATCAATATTCAGAAGCTCTACAAAGCTCCCCTCTCTACCTGTAAGAACCCACGCTCCCAAACATACTATAAATGCGCTAAATTGCACAAAGCTGGCACACACCCAAATACCTGCTTGTTTTGTTACTCCTGTATTAAATACCCCTTGCATACTCATTAATGTTCCCGAAATTATTGCAATAATAAAACCCCACATAATAAAAACCAAACCTTTCTAATCTTAAAATAGTTTTCCTAATTTAAGATTGCCAGATTTGGTTCTAACTATACAATGTTGAAACAACCTAATTAATACATTCTGTTAAAATATCGATCATGTCATCAACATGCTTTTTTTCCAGTATAAGAGGTGGCATAAAACGAATTACATTTTTTCCTGCCGATATCAATATCAATCCCTTATCCAAGGCGTTAGCTATAATTTTACTTACGGGAACAGTAAATTCTAAGCCTTGCATTAGGCCCTTTCCTCTATGGTCTGTTATAAAGGTGTATTTTTCCTTTAATTCATCTAGCTTTAAGGATAGATACTCCCCTATGATATTCACATTATCAATTATGTTTTCCTCTTCAAATAAATCAAACACCTTACTGACTGCAGCCCCTGCAAAGGGATTTCCACCATAGGTTGTTCCATGGTCACCGGGTTCAAAGGCCTGTGCCACATTCTCCGTGGCTACAAATGCTCCGACAGGTACACCACAGCCTAGTGCTTTCGCACAGGTTATTATATCAGGCTTAACACCATAGCTTTGATATGAGAACATAGAGCCGGTTCTACCCATACCACATTGAATTTCATCAAGTATTAGTAAAATGCCTTTATCATCACAAAGCTTTCTTACTCCTCTTATAAATTCCTCTGTTGCAGGGTAGATTCCCCCTTCACCCTGAACAGGCTCCATTATAATTGCACAGGTATTATCATTTATATTCTCTTTGACACTATCCAAATTATTAAATGTGGCAAATTTAACCCCTCCTATTAAGGGTTCAAATGCCTCTCTGTATTTCTTAGTACCGGTAACACTAAGAGCTCCCATGCTCCTGCCGTGAAAGGAGTGCTCCATAGAGATAATTTCTCCTCCCACTTTGCCATTTTTCTGATAAAAATACTTTCTTGCAAGCTTTATAGCTCCCTCGACAGCCTCGGCACCGCTATTAGTGAAGAACACCCTATCCATTCCCGAGGCCTTAGTCAACTTCTTTGCAGCCTCCAGAGTAGGGATGCTGTAAAAATAGTTTGAGGTATGCATAAGAGCATCTACCTGTTTCTTTAGTGCTTGATTATACTGCTCATTGTTATAGCCCAAAGCAAATACCCCGATTCCTGATACGAAATCAAGATATTCCTTACCCTTCACATCATATAGATACATATCCTTGCCATGATCAAGTACAACCTTATACCTGTTATAGGTATGCATAAGCAATTTTTCAGCTTCATCAATATACTGCTTCATTTTATACACTACCCCTTCTATAATTATTATTTTATAGTCCCTTATATACTTACTTGCAGGACGCCTGAGCAACCTCATTTTCGAAAAGGCTTTCCTTATGAATGATAGCCGTACCAATTCCCTTATTCGTAAAAAATTCTAGCAAGAGACAATGAGGCATCCGGCCGTCTAGGATATGAACTCTAGATACACCGTTTCTTACGGCATCAACACAGTTTTTCAACTTAGGAAGCATGCCTCCTCCTACAAAACCGCTTGATAGAAGTTCATCTGCCTTATCCAGGGTCAAGACAGAAATCAAGCTTCCTTTATCCCCAGGATCTGCATATACTCCTTCAATATCAGTTAAAAACACCAACTTCTCAGCTCCGATAGCTGTTGCAACTGCACAAGCTGCATCATCGGCATTTATATTATAATTGATAAAATTATCATCAAGCCCTATAGGGGAAATCACCGGTACAAAATCATTATCTATTAGGGTATTAATCAGTCCCACATTAACTTCCTTAATGTTACCTACGAAGCCTATATCCATACCATTTATTTGCTTTTTCTCGACCTTAAGGGTAGTTCCATCCTTACCGCTAATTCCAACTGCTTTAACTCCAAGCTTCTCTACCATCTGAACAAGACCCTTATTTACCTTACCAAGCACCATCTCGGCTACTTCCATTGTCTTTTCATCTGTTACTCGAAGGCCTTCCACAAATGTTGATTCGTGGCCAAGCTTTTGTAACCAGCTTGTAATTTCCTTCCCACCGCCATGAACAATAATAGGCTTCATACCCACAAGCTTTAGTAAAGCCACATCCTTTATTACATTTGATTGAAGATTGTCATCAAGCATTGCACTACCTCCATACTTGACTACCACCTTCTTATTGTTAAACTTCTGTATATATGGCAAGGCCTCAATCAAGGTCTCTGCTTTTAGTAGAATCTGGTCCATATATTCCATAATAATTCATATTCCTTTCAGGTTATTTCTTATTTTTATCATAAAATGGCTGTATACTTTAAGCTGTTATTTATGAGCGATAGTCAGCATTGATCTTGACGTAGTCATAGGAAAAATCGCATCCCCATGCCGTAGCATAAAACTTTCCTTGATTGATATCGGCTATGGCCTTAACCTCCTTTGCTGAAAGAATCGTAGTGGCAAGTTCCTCTGAATAATCTGTTGCCATACCATTCTTTACAAGCTGAAGGCTACCATCCTCGCTTTCTAAAGTTAAGTCTACCTTGTAGGGATCAAATTCAACTCCAGAATACCCCATTGCGCACAATATTCTTCCCCAATTTGCATCATTTCCAAATACAGCTGTCTTTACTAGATTGGAGGTAATAATAGATTTACTAAGAATAATCGCTTCTTCCTTGTCTCTTGCTCCTTTAACAGTAACCTCAATAAGTTTAGTCGCGCCTTCTCCATCTGCCGCAATCATTTTAGCAAGCGTTGTAGTCACTGTATTTAAGGCTTTACAAAATTCATAATAATCCTCATTCTTTTCTGTTATCTCATCGTTACCGGCCATACCATTGGCCATCACCAGAAGAGAATCATTTGTACTTGTATCTCTATCTACTGAAATCATATTGAAGCTCTGCTTAACGTCCTCACTTATGGCTTCCTGTAAAAGCTCCTTACTGATTGAAATGTCGCTTGTAACCACACCAATGAGAGTAGCCATATTAGGATGTATCATACCCGAGCCCTTAGCCATTCCCCCTACGGTTATCTCCTTGCTACCAACAAGACAGGTCACTGCACATTCCTTAGAATATGTATCTGTCGTCATTATTGATTCGGCTGCTAGCGTACCGGCCTCTATGGATTCATCCAACTCCTTAACCAAGGTGGGTATGCTTGCTTGGATTATATCGATGGGTAATTGCTTACCAATAACTCCTGTAGACGCAGTATATACAGAGCTTGTGGGAATCTGTAGCTCCTTTGCTACTGCTTCTACCATAAGAAGGTTGTTTTTATCTCCTGCCTCACCTGTACATGCATTTGCCACACCGCTGTTAATTACTATGGCTTGAATATATTCGCTTTCCTTAGTCAGCTTAGCATCCCATAATACCGGTGCTGCCTTAACTACATTAGTTGTATATGTTCCTGCTCCTTTAGCAGGAATAACGGAATAAACAAGAGCGATATCCTTTCTTTTCTTCTTTATACCTGCATATAATCCGGATGCAGTAAAACCCTTCGGTGCCGTAACACCTCCATGAATATTTTTCATAATATACCTCCAATACGAATGAATAGATGTGGCTATTCAAATATTTATTAATTATTTTTCATAATTATACATCTAAACTAAATATTATGCAACTATTATTTTATTTTTTTATATCTATTCCTATCTCAAGTAATTTTTTAAAGATTCTAGCAATAGGAAATCCCACAACATTATAATAATCTCCGTGTATTTCCTTAATGTATATACCAAAGCCTCCTTGAATGGCATATGCACCTGCTTTATCCAGTGGCTCCTTCGTGTCCACATAATCTACAATCTGTTCTTTAGTCAGAGGATATACTACCACCTCTGTACTAACACTAAAAATAATATCCTGGGCTTCAGTATTGCTATCATCCGGCCTATTCTTTCTTATTATAATACATACACCAGTATAAACTTCATGTGTATCATCTGATATAGCCTCGAGCATTTCAATTGCATGCTCCCTATCTCTTGGTTTTCCTAAAGCTTTTCCCTTATGAAATACCAATGTATCGGCGCCTATAATAATTTGATTTTCCTGATTGGATTGTATTCTGTCGGAGACAGCCCTGGCTTTTTGGCATGCTAAGGACTTAACCATATCTGATGGAGTATCACCTATTACTTCTTCCGTTATATTTGCAGGTATAGTCTCATATTGTATACCCATCTGATTCATAATCTCTTTTCTTCTCGGCGATTCTGATGCCAAAATAATCCGATTCATAATATCTCCTTTCTTCTGTCATTTATTTCATCTGAAATTTATTATATATTACATTATAACAATTGCAATAATTTTTTAATTGCCTATTGCATATTAATGAAGTATGGTGTATATTTAGTCATATATTATACATTGGAGGATAAATCCTCCGTTATAAGTACAGCTAAAAACTATTTTGAGGAGGATTCTATAATGGAAAAAATAATTCTTGCTTATTCGGGTGGTCTTGATACCACGGCAATAATTCCTTGGTTAAAGGAAAATTATGATTATGAAGTAGTCTGTGTGTGTATTGATGTCGGACAAGATAGTGAGCTTGACGGCTTAGAGGAAAGAGCCAAATTATCCGGTGCAACAAAGCTATATATCGAAGATGTGGTCGATGAATTCGTGGATGACTATATTCTTCCTTGCGTTAAGGCAGGTGCCGTATATGAGAACAAATATCTTCTTG
>CAZDWP010000102.1:0-6883 GCA_964508985.1 uncultured Herbinix sp.
GCTATTGGTAATATTAATCATCTCCTCAAGCATTGAACCGCGAAGTCCCCTGGATTTCCATGATGCCATTGTTTTTCCTCCCTATCTTATTCTATCAGAATAAACTTATCTTTATGTTAGTAAACATCTCAGGCTCTGGTGCTATAAATTCCTTATCAGATAAATAACTTAAAGGACCAAACAGCTGTGGAAATACATATCTGTAAGAATGTAAAAGCTGAAATTTGAGCCCATATTTCTTTTCAAAATAACTATTAATTCCTTTATCCCCATATTTAGAATCTCCTAATATAGGATGTCCTATGCTGGCAAGATGAGCTCGAATCTGATGAGACTTGCCAGTAATTAGCTTTACCTGTAGTAATGTATATTCATTGGTATATTTCAAAGGCTTATACTGTGTAACAATATAAGCAGAATTTTCAGTCTGTTTTGAGGATATGGAGACCTTATTACTTTTATTATCCTTTGCCAGATATCCTGTGATTTCTTTATTCTCTGACAGCTTACCTTTAACAAGGCATAGATAGTATTTATCAAGCTGTCTTTCTCTAATAATTCTTGCCATTTCCTGCAATCCAATAAGAGTTTTACCTGCAATTAAAAGACCACTTGTATTTCTATCAAGACGGTTACAAATACTAGGTTTAAAGCTTTGAAGCTCTTCAATAGATATCTGCTTAGTGGTCAGCATATATGAAATTACATTTTCAACCATAGAGAAATCCTTTATAGTTGCCCTCTGAGAAAGTACTCCGGCGGGTTTATTAAATATTAAAATATTTTTATCCTCATATATAATATCAAGATCATACTGAGAAGTAGCCGAATCAGTCCATAAAGAAAATTTATCGATGGTTTCATCAGATAAATACATCTTTATCTCATCCATTGATTTTACTATCTCAGAGCCCTCTGCTTTCTTATCATTAAGGACTATATTCTTTTTGCGCAGCATCTTATATATAAAGCTCTTAGGGGCTTTTTTAAGTATTTTAAGCAAAAGCTTATCAAGCCTTTGCCCTGCCTGGTTATCTTTAACTTGTATCTGCTTCATACTACACCTACTCGTTTTTTTACTATATTTCTATTATTATAGAAGCTCCTTCATTGAACGAACATAATAATTCGTCAGCCTGGTTATTTGCTCTTTATTATCCTCAGAGAACTTATCATATACTGCGCAAACCTTCATACCAGCATTCTTACCTGCCATAGCACCTTGAATTACATCCTCAAATACAAGACATTTCTTTGGCTCAACCATCAAATCCTTGGCAACCAAAAGATATATATCCGGAGACGGCTTACCCTTATCCACCTCACAGGATGTTCTGATAGATAAGAAATAATCACCTATACTATGCTTATCAATTATGAGATCCACCAGCTCCCTTGAATTACTAGTGGCTATTCCAGCAGGTATATTCTGTGATTTTATAAATTCCAAAAACTCTCTTACGCCTTCCTTTAATGGCACCTCATGAAGATACTTATCCCATGCCATCTTATTCCAATCGCTCTTTATCTGATCTAGACTATCAGGAAGATTAAATCTCTCCTTAAAATATATAGCTGTTTCAGAAAAACTCATTCCCTCGATACTTCTTTGTAAATCAGAAGGAAAATCTATATTAAATCTGGAAAGATACTCTATATCTATGGCTTCCCACATCCACATGGAATCTACTAGGGTACCATCCAAGTCAAAAATCACTGCGTCTATATCCTTTAATATGTCCATAAATTACTCCTTTTTTCGTAATGTAATGTTGTTAATCTGTTCCACCTCTTCTATAGTTAATCTACGATATTCTCCTGGCATAAGTAAGGGATCAAGGAATAGTCCTCCCATGGATATCCTCTTAAGATAGATAACTTCCTTCCCTACGGCTTCAAACATTCGTTTTACCTGATGATACTTGCCTTCATGTATTGTAAGATTTATTTCTGAGATTTCATCTGATTTTATGATTTCAAGTCTTGCTGGCAGACAAGGCTTATCTTCTCCGATGGATATTCCCGACAAGAAAATGCTTACATCATCACCGGTCACTCTTCCATTAATCTTTGCATAATAGACCTTATCCACCTCTTTTTTAGGAGATAATAGCCTGTGAGCTAAGTCACCGTCATTGGAGATTAAAAGAAAGCCCTCGGTATCCTTATCAAGCCTTCCAACAGGAAATAAATCCTTTCGTCCTGCTGTCTCTATAAGGTCTAATACTGTCTTATCACGTTTGTCCTCAGTGGCAGATACTACCCCTGCTGGTTTATTTAGCATGATATATAAGTACTTCTCATAATGAATTACTTGTCCATCAAGCGTAATCTCATCCTCATCCGTACTTACCTTCTTCTCAGGCCGTAAGCATGGTAGAGAATTGATACTGACTCTACCTTTGCGTATCCATAATTTTATTTCACTTCTACTACCTATACTCATATCGGAAAGGTATTTATCGAGTCTTAATTGATTTCCCATTACATCCATCTCCATCCGGGCTGATACATATTCTTTAAGCTACCATTGTTAAGCTTGCCCCATCCAAGAGGATATCCGTCTACAGATATTAACTGCCAGCCATTGGGGTTATTGGTATCCAGGGATAATGTTTCGCATTTAAGATAGCTTATAGCCTTGGTATCTTTAGATGATAAATTTATTACAGAACTATAGTCTGAGGACTTTAAGGCATTAGCCAGAGCTTGGGAGGGTTGGAACCTTTTATTCTTCATCTCTCCCAGTAAAAGTCCCTGTCGTAAGGTCCTGAGTCCCTGCATATTATTATATAATTGCGGAACCAGATATACTCTTTCATTTTGTATAAGAATTTTTCCCTGGTTAGTCAAATCATCAAGATTTTTAAAAGGTATAATATTTGATAGAAATTCCTTAGCCTTTTCAGATAGGGGGTTTTTTACTCTTTTATGATTATCTATAGTCTTTTCTTTATGTCCTTCATGAAGATCAGTATTTATCTGTAAGGCTTCTTCAACTGAAGCTTTTCGTAGTAAAGCCATAAAATGACCTTCACCATCTATCTTATGGGGCTAGAGTCTGATGCAGTTTTTCAGTTCCTCTGGTCCGGAGATCCACTGAGGTTTTCCACTATCAAAGCCCTCATATGAAAGACCAAGTCCTTCCCTCTCCTTTTCACTTGGTAATCCCTCTATAACATGCATATCAGGACATTCATTTAGAAGATATGCTATTGTTCCCTCATTTTCCTCAGGAGAGAATGTACAAGTGGAATATAGCATCATTCCACCTGGCTTTAACATCTTGGCAGCATTTATAATAATATCCTTTTGTAATATGCTATAATACTCCACACCAGTTTGCTCCCAATTCTTAATTATGGATGGGCTTTTACGAAACATACCTTCACCAGAACATGGAGCATCCACAAGTATTTTATCAAAAGCTTCCGGAAAATACTCCGCAAGCTTATTAGGTGCTTCAGATAATACAAGAGCATTCTTAATCCCGAACAATTCAATATTCTTGAGTAGTGCTTTGGCTCTGGAATTACTTATATCATTGGATACAAGCATCCCCTGACCTTTAAGCCTTGCACCTAATTCAGTGCTTTTTCCTCCGGGAGCGGCACATAAATCCATAACCATATCACCAGGTTCTATGGGAAGGAGGCTGGCCGGTGTCATTGCACTGGGCTCCTGAATATAATATAATCCTGCATAATAAAAGGGATGTCTCCCTGGTTGTTCAGCCGTATCAAAATAATAACCATTATAAATCCAAGGTATCTTTTTAAGAGAAAAAGGACTCAGATGCTCAAATTCCTTAGGAGATATCTTTAAGGTATTTACCCTAATGCCACCATAATGTGGTTTATGGTAGCACTGTAAATACTCCTGATATTCATCTCCTAAAAGCTTTTCCATCCTGTCCTCAAATTGCTTTGGTAAATTCATATATCCACCATCCATCATCTCAAGCTCTGTGCCCTGTAGCGCTGTGATAACAAGTCAAGCTCTTTATTGAACTTCTCAAGCTCATCTGTATCACCCACCTGATAAATTCTAAAGAATTCATCCTGAATCTTTATTACGTCCTGTTTATTCGCGACCTTATAAAGATTTTGAATGTTTGTAAGTATATCGGAAACTATATTTGCCTTTATTGTAAATGAATTCTGAGCATCCATAATTTCATCTCTAACCACGCTCATTTCCCTATCAAGAATAAGTATTGCTTCCGCAGCCGAAGTTAGACGTTCCCTGATATGTTCAGGCATATTTTGTTTGTACTTATATTGAAGAGAATGTTCAATTGTAGCCCAGAAATTCATGGCTAAAGTCCTTATCTGTATCTCAACCTGAAGTCTTCTTGTCCCTTTAAGAGTCTCTACATCATAGAACACCGTTACATGATAAGAGCGGTATCCACTCTTTTTCCTATCCTCAATATAGTCTTTTTCGCTCTTAATAGTCATATCAGAGCGCTGTCTAATAATATCAACTACCTTATAGATATCCTGAACAAACTGGCAAATAATACGAATTCCTGCTATATCATCAATTTCTTCCTCTATATCATCTAAGGAAATGTTTTTCTTTTGAGATTTTTCAAGAATACTTGAAATAGTCTTTACTCTGCCTGTTACCAGCTCAATTGGTGAGTATGCACCAACATTACGGTATTCTTCAATTATATGGCTAAATTTAACCACTAACTCATCAACCGCCAAGGCATATGGATCAAGTATTTCCCTCCATAACTGTATCTCCATAACTTTAAAACCTCCCCCGATTACCATAATATATATAAATATCTTCTCTAACTTAGTCCTCTAGATAAAGCATAATCATTGACAAGAGTGCTATACCGGCTGTCTCAGTTCTAAGTATCCTTCGTCCAAGTGAAATAGGAATAATATTTTTTTCTTTAGCATGATTAATCTCAGTGCTTTCATAGCCTCCTTCGGGACCAATAAATATCGCTGCATTCTTGCAGCCTTTCAAACGCTTTAAGGACTCTCTAGTAGCCTCTATACCTTCTGCATTCTCATATGGCAATACAGACCAATCCATATCTGCCCCATAAGCAAGAGCCTCTTCAAATGACATAAGAGGATGAATCTTAGGTATAATCCCTCTTCTTGATTGCTTTGCTGCACTTTCAGATATAGCTTGCCACCGTTCTAGCTTCTTAGTCTCTTTCTTGACATCAGAATATTTTACTACGGATCTTGCCATCATTACCGGTACAATCTCATATACACCCAGTTCAACAGCCTTTTGTATAATTAGCTCCATCTTATCACTCTTAGGAAGTCCTTGAAACAAGGTGATTCTAACAGGAAGCTCTGCGTGGGTATCACTAATGGAATTAACAGAAGCTATGACTACATCATCACATACCCTATTAATTATACAATAACAATCTTTTCCTTGTCCATCACAAATTACAATCTCATCACCAGACTTCATTCGAAGAACATTCTTAATGTGATTAACGTCTTGGCCGGTAATCGAAATGCTATTATCCTTTATTTGATTCTCATTCACATAAAAACGGTGCATAGTTAATCTCCCAAATATTATATATATAATTATATCATGAAAAGTATACCATACTATGATAGTATATTCAAACATTTGTTCTATAAAAATGGTACCTGGTACAAATGTACCAGGTACCATAACGATGGTTAATTTTTTGCTACAAAGGATACCCAGTCTCCCATTCTGTTAACCTCTAGGATTGAAAATTGGTTCTTTTCTAGGGAAGCTCTTACTTCATCCTCTTTAGTGTATATAATTCCAGAGCTAATAAATATAGCATCCTTTTTCATGTTTTCCTTTATGACATCTGATAAGTGCATAATTACATCTGCGAGAATATTAGCTACCACAAGATCGTAGGCTCCCTTTCCTATATGAGAACGAATGCCTTGATCCTCTATTAGATTTCCTGTTGCAAAGGATATTGCACTATCAGGAATACGATTTTCTTTTTTATTATCCCATTCAGAAGCACCAATCTGATTTACTATGGCATTTTCAATGGAGGTTTGTGTTGCTATAGGGTCTATATCAACTCCTAGAACCTTGGATGCACCCAGCTTATTGGCTACTATGGACAGTATTCCGCTTCCGCTTCCACCATCAAGGACAAGGTCACCAGGTTTAATATATTTTTTAATGCCAAGAATACTTAGCTTAGTGGTTTCGTGGGAGCCAGTTCCAAAAGAAATACCGGGATCTATCTCTATAACCAAATCATCCGCCATAACATCGGTAAGCTTCTCCCAGGTAGGCTTGACAATAATTGTATCATCAATACGAAAGGGCTTGAAAAACTCCTTCCAATTATTAATCCAATCCTTATCCTCAGTTTCTGAGGCTGTTATATTACCGCTTCCAATATCAGCATAATCAGCAATCTCATTAAGTCCATCTCTTACCATATTAAGCATGGAATCATAATTTACATCTGGTTCCAAATAAAAGCTAACCTTAGCAGAATTGTCATTGTTATCTAGCTTGGGAAGTATATCAATAAACATCTGATTTTTCTCTTCTTCAGTAAGCGGTACATTATCTTTTATCTCAATTCCTTCAACACCAATATCGATAAGCATGCTACTTATAAAATCAATAGCTTCAGTTGTGGTATCAATGGTAAATTTCATCCATTTCATAAGTATTATCCTCTAGGCTTTCTTCATTTCCAGAACTTTTTCTTGCCCTTACTATTATCCTGATTGTCATTGGTTTCTTGACTTTTTCCTGACATAGCATCGTCAAACTTCCTTAGAAGCTCTTTTTGCTCAGAATTAAGATTAGTCGGAACCTGAACCACCAATGTCACATAGTGATCTCCTCTGACACTCTTATTTCTAAGGGTAGGTAC
>CAZDWP010000103.1:0-2261 GCA_964508985.1 uncultured Herbinix sp.
AATAATTTTTTATTGGAATTATTGATAGTATTGTGATATACTCCCGATAGTAATATTAATACACAGAATCAAGGAAGGATGAAGATATGAGTCTACTACAGGATTGGAGAGATTTCGCCTATGCAAATGATATGGAAAGCAATCAAGGACAGCTATTTTGGGCGAATTATTTTAACATTGAGAAGGAAATATATCAGAAGCTTCTTTCAAATCCAGATAAAGTATGGGAGGGTACTGTAGAGAAGCTTGCCAAAGAGTTTGATACAGAGCTAAAGTATTTTGTAGGCTTTCTGGACGGCATAAACGACAGCCTTATCACACCTAATCCAATCGAGGATATTGCTAAGGATACAGAGGTAAGCCTAGCATACGATAAAGAAAAGCTATACTATAATATGGTTGGTGCCAAGGCAGATTGGCTATATAATCTTGAGGAATGGGATACATTGTTAACGGATGAGCGTAGGAAAGAGCTCTATAGAGAGCAGAGGAGTTCGACCACAATCGTAAAAGATAAGAAAATCGGTAGAAATGACCCCTGTCCTTGTGGCAGCGGGAAAAAATATAAAAAATGCTGTGGCTTTAACGCATAAGAAAATTCCATACTTATAAATAATAAAGGATAAGAACCCCTATAGGTTACTTATCCTTTTATGTACCTTAAGAATTACAACGGCCTAATTATAATGATAGATTTTGTTTATATAGCAAATATTCAGTAAATTTCTTTAATTCGTCCACATGTTCTTTGTCAAGCTGCTGATACATATCAAAGACCTCCACAATATCTCTATCAAGTATCTCTCCTCCAACAGGTAGATATGAATCTGTAATACCCAAGAGATAATCGCAGGAAACCTCAAAGTACTCTGATAGCATAATTAATTTTTCAAAAGATGGTTCATTTCTCTGAGATTCATAATTTGATATAGCGGTTGGTTTTAGTCCTAAGATATCAGCCAAATCACTCTGAGTGAGCTTATGGTCGAGTCTAAGTTGTTTTAAGCGAATATTAAATTTCATATGAACCTCCAGATACCATGATGATATGACTACAATTATATTATATAATGTTTGAAATTCTGTTGTCAATGCTTATAGCAAAATCTTTAGAGCAATATTATGCTATTGACAATTGCTCAAAAAAACTTCATATTAAAATCAAAATGTGGAAAATTGTCTATTATAGGTGAAAATATGAAAATTCGTTCAATTTCCAAACTAAAATATAATTTAATAGCAAATAACACCAAGGAAATTATTATATTTTTCCAAAGGAATGGGCTAGTAATTGATTGTAATAAAGCCGCAAAAGATATCCTTGAATATGGTGACGATATTTTGAAAACATATATATCGGATATTTTTAGAGATGTAGTAAGCTCTAAAGATAATCGCCTTATAATTAATTCTAATTTTAATAATATGACAAATGAGACCATTGCATATAAGATGGACCAAACTTGCATTAGTGTAGACTTGAAGATTATTCTTATTGAGAAACATAAAAAATTTTTAGGACTGTGCATTGCATCTGATATTACATTACAAAAAAAGCTTATCGGCAAAGTAAAGCATGTAAGAAATGACATGAAGAGATTGCTAAAATTAAAAGACGTAGCTGTAACAAATATAATACATGAGCTTAGAACACCTCTAAGTAGAATTATGGGTATGGCTGAGATTATACTGGACACAGAGCTTAATTCGGAACAAAGTGACAATGTGAACATTATTTATGAAAACTGCAAGTGCATGAACGCTCTGATTAATGGCTTGTTTGATATTGCAAGGATAAAAGACAATAAATTAGTATTAAAGGAGAAGAAATTTAATCCTTATTTAATGATAGATAAAGTAATTAGAGTTTACAGGTATAGTATTAAAGAAAAGCATCTCAAGCTTATCGTTAACATATCAGAGGATATACCTGTTTATTTGATAGGCGATGAATTTCGATTAACACAAGTAATAGATAATCTTCTATCTAATGCAATCAAATTTACCCATGATGGAGAAATCAAGCTTAATGTATCAATGAAAGTACATAATAGCCATGAAGTAGAGCTTTTATTTATGATAATTGACACAGGGATAGGTATAGATGCTGAGGATAAAGATAAAATTTTCATGAGCTACTATCAAGCTGACGGTTCCATCACAAGAAGCTATGGAGGAGTAGGTCTTGGTCTTTCAATCTGTCGGATGTTAGTAAAGGCTATGGGTGGAAGAATATCAGTAGAAAGCACAAAGGGTAAGGG
>CAZDWP010000103.1:2361-6831 GCA_964508985.1 uncultured Herbinix sp.
GAGTTATATGAAATAAAAAATATGCATCCTTGACTAACCGTCTCCGCGACCTTATCATATAAATATCGGGTTGATTATTAAAGTACGGGGTATAAAATGAGAAAAAACAAAAAGAACGATATGTATTTAAATTATGAGAAATCCTACGAAGGCCGAGGAAGAAGTAATAATAAACTTACTAATGTAATTGTTGTAGTAATATTAGCTGTACTCTTAGGTGTTGGTACCTATTATGCTGTTAGAATTAGTGCTGGGGATAATAAATTGAACAAAGAACATAATTTGGCAGATAATAAGGGTGACGCTAATTCGAATCCCATCCCAACGGTTTCACAAGCCCCCAATAATAGTGATAGTAAGAAAGAACAGGTAATTGTGGAGGTCGATCCGAGAGTACCTGTAAAGGCAAGGGGTGTTTATGTGATGTCCCGGTCTATTATGGATAAAAGAGATGAGCTCATAGAGCTTGCCGATACGACTGAGATAAACGCTATGGTTATTGATGTTAAGGATGATAATGGTAGAATAACCTTTAAGATGGATAGTCCTAAAGCCCAGGAGATCGGTGCAACAACTAATACAATTTCTGATATAGATGATTTAATGAAGCTCTTAAAAGAGAAGGATATATACCCTATTGCCAGAATTGTAGCCTTTAAGGATCCATATCTAGCCGAGAAGAAGCATGAGCTCGCCATAAAGAATAAGGATGGTTCCCTATACAGAGACAATAACGGTGAATGTTGGATTAATCCATATGAGAGAGAAGTTTGGGATTATCTAATCGAGGTTTCCACTAAGGCAGCAGAAATGGGCTTTATGGAGATCCAGTTTGATTATATACGTTTTTCTACAGGCAAGGGTATGTCTGAGGCTTATTTCGGGCCTCTTGCTGAGGAGAAAACCAAAGAAGATATTATTATAGAATTTACTAGATACGCATATGAAAGCTTAAGGCCCTTAGGCGTCTTTGTATCAGCCGATGTATATGGAACGATTATAAGCAGTAGTATCGATGCGGGCTTAGTGGGACAAAACTATGTGGAAATGGCTAAATATCTTGACTATATCTGCCCTATGATTTATCCTTCGCATTTTGGAGATGGGAATTATGGAGTGGAGCATCCTGATTTGGAGCCCTATAAGATTGTTCGTAAGGTTCTGACGGCTTCAAAGAATAAGCTGGAGGAGATACCTGAAGAACAGCATAGGGCTAGTGTAAGACCATGGCTTCAGGAT
Organism: uncultured Herbinix sp.; assembly: GCA_964508985.1. Classification (GTDB taxonomy): domain Bacteria; phylum Bacillota; class Clostridia; order Lachnospirales; family Lachnospiraceae; genus Mobilitalea. The sequence continues at coordinate 3,601 of CAZDWP010000103.1, forward strand.
TTTACCGCCACCTGGATTAGGAATTATCAGTCATATGGTCCCTTGCAGCTACGTGAGCAGATTATCGGGGTGTATGCAGTGGGTTATAGTGAATGGCTTTTGTGGAATGCAGCAGGCAATTATACTGTAGACGGACTTTATAGGGATTAAAAAGCATAATTTGTACCTCCTTTTAATATATTTTAGTATAGGTTGGCTCGGAGGTGTCAAATGAATAGATCCTTTTCTAAAAATACAAGAGTTATATATATATTAGAAGCGTTGGTATTTTCATATATCATAACGGGATTGCTTTTATTACTTATCTCATTTTTAATGCTAAAGCTGGAGCTATCAAGCCTAGTTATAAGCAGCGTAATTAATTTTGCTTATATTGCTTCAGCCTTTACAGGGGGATTCTTTATAGGCAAAAAGACAGAACAGAAAAAATTCATCTGGGGCTTATTTGTCGGAGTTCTTTATTTTATTATTCTGATGCTAGTATCTCTTATGATGAACCGTACAGGAACTCTTGCTCTTGGAAGCTTATTTACCGTGTTTGTTATAACTGGATTAAGTGGTATGCTTGGAGGTATGATTAGTTAAGAATTGACAAAGGGCTGTGGCAAAACATATAAGTGGCTCATAGGTATAACCATAATGCACCGTTATAAGAACAGGTACTTTGATTTGTAAGGCCGTTACGGACAACAAGTCCGTATAAGACTTATAAATCAGGGTGCCTGTACTTATACCGGTGTGTGAGGTTCATACCTATGAGTCGCTATTACAATTTTGTCACAGCCCATCTATAAATAAATTGTATTTTATCAAAGGATTGTTTATACTATACATAAATAAATCGAAGGAGAGCATATGAAACGGATTTTTATTACAGGTGCAGGGGGACAATTAGGACTTGCCTTAATTGAATTATTAAAGGATAATCATGAATATATGCTATATCTTACGGATTCACGTCCTTACGCAGATAGTAATATAATAGGGCTTGACATTACTGATGAGGACGCAGTTCAATCTGAGATTTTAGACTTTCATCCAGATATTATTATAAATTGTGCTGCCATGACTGCAGTGGATTTATGTGAAACCCAGCAGGAGATGGCATATAATATAAATGCTCTCGGACCAAAATATATTGCCAAGATGGCAAATAGTATTGGAGCAAAGCTAATTCATATATCTACCGACTATGTATATGATGGACAAGCCAGGATCCCTTATACCGAAGAATCTGCGACTAATCCAACCAGTGTGTACGGTCGCACAAAGCTGGCAGGAGATAATTACGTTATGGAATTTTGCCATAAGTCTTTTATTCTTAATACGTCAGGGGTATATGGAGAAGGAAAAAACTTTGTTAGAACCATGTTAAAATTAGCGGATGAAGAAAGAAAGATTCGTGTGGTCTCAGACCAAACTGTAACACCTACTAGTGCAAGGGAGCTGGCGAGAGTTGTTATTTTTTTAATGGAAACGGATAGTTATGGAAAATACCATGCTACATGTGAAGGCAGCACCAACTGGTATGAATTTGCGCTTATGATATTTGAATTGACAGGCAGAAAAGCCCATGTAGAGGCAATCAGTACATCTGAATATCCTACACCCGCAAAAAGGCCTGAGTATTCTGTACTGGATAACAAAAAACTTAGAGAGTCCCATGGATATTATATGAAGGGATGGAAGGAAGCACTAGAGGAATATATAATAGAGAGAGGCAAGATGCTATGAGATATGAAGAATATACAATTGAAGGAAGAAACGCTGTCATAGAGGCTATTCGTGCAGGTAAAACTATTGACAGGCTTTTTGTACTTAGTGGAAACCACGATGGTCCAATAAGAACCATAATTGATAAAGCTAAGAAAATGGATACGATTATCACCTTTGTGACCAAGGAGCGACTTGATCAGATGTCCGAGACAGGAAAGCATCAGGGTGTAATCGCATATGCTGCGGCATATGAATATGCAGAGGTGGAGGATATTTTAGCGGCTGCAAGTAAGAAGAATGAAGCACCTTTTATATTACTACTTGATAGTATCGAGGATCCTCACAATTTAGGTGCCATTATCCGTACGGCTCATCAGGCTGGAGCCCACGGGATAATTATTCCCAAAAGGCGTGCCGTAGGACTAACTGCTACTGTGGCTAAGACCTCGGCAGGTGCTATTAATTATCTGCCTGTAGCAAAGGTAACTAATCTATCTGTCACCATAGAGGAGCTAAAAAAAGAGGGTATATGGTTTGTCTGTGCCGATATGGAGGGAGAGATGATGTATAATCTTGACCTTAAGGGACCCATTGGTCTTGTAATCGGCAGTGAAGGCGAGGGCGTAGGAAGACTTATTAAAGAAAAATGTGATTTTACAGCTAAGATTCCCATGTTCGGCCAGGTGGACTCATTAAATGCATCGGTGGCAGCAGGTGTACTTGCCTATGAAATTGTAAGACAAAGAATAAACTCATAATCCTATTATATCTACAAAAAATATTACCGAGGAGGTGGTAGGATGAGAGCTGATATGAAATACGATATCATGTCCGATGAGGATATAGTGGATAGAATTCAAGCTGGGGATCGTCTTGCCATGGACTATTTATTTGAAAAATACAAATATCTTGCAAGAAGTAAGGCTAAGGCATTATTCTTAATAGGTGGCGACAGAGATGACCTGATACAAGAGGGAATGATAGGGCTCTATAAGGCAATCCAGGATTACCAAAGGGATAGGCAGAGCTCCTTCTTTAGTTTTGCCGATTTATGCATATCAAGACAGATTTATAGTGCTATTAAAGCTTCAAACAGAAAGAAGAATATACCCCTCAACACATATATTTCTATATATGCACCAGTTTCAGGCGGGTATGGAGAGGGTAATGAGAAAGAAACCCTGGTTGACATAATGTATCAAGATAAGGGTTTAAATCCTGAAGAAATGGTTATTGACAAAGAGAATACCAGTATGATAGAATATGAACTTGTAAGACGCTTAAGCGACCTGGAAAGGGGAGTTCTTAGCTTGTATATGCAGGATTTAAAGTATGTGCAGATTGCCAAGGTACTTGGTAAGGAGCCAAAGGCTATAGATAATGCATTAACAAGAATTAAGACAAAGCTTAATCAGGTACTGAAGGATATTGAGAATCAGAACGCATAAGCAGTCGTTTTTTAATGCTGTTATAGCTCAGTTGGTAGAGCACCTCATTGGTAATGAGGAGGTCAGC
>CAZDWP010000104.1:0-6754 GCA_964508985.1 uncultured Herbinix sp.
TAATCAATACGGCTATTGTTCTATCTGAATCTTTAGAAGCATAATCCAGTAAATCTTCTCTTGCGTCAATGTCCGCGGTAACAAATTGGATATTTTTTAAATAACCGCTCGAAAGGTCAGGATTGATAGCTTTATAATCTGTAGATGGTAGACCACTATTGTCTTGTATAAGGACCTTACTAACGGTGGATACTCCCTCTGTGATTCCCGGTTCTATTATCTGATTAGTTTCATCCTTATCAGGCTTAGCGGCAATTATATTTAGTATTATTATCAACCCTATAATCAAGACAGCGATAAGGGTAGTTATTATTTTAAAGGCTTTTTTGGTAGACTGGAGAAAGGTAAATCTAAATACTGTTGCCCATCCCCTGAAATTATTTCTCATATATTATCATCCTCCTTTTTGATGCCACCTATTGCGGTACCAGGTACCAGCCCTAGGTAATACTTGAAGTTGGTACCTGGTACCGTTATAGGTAATTATTGACGCCTAGCTATTTTAAGCAGCTCTTTTATTTTTATAGTATTGCCATTATGGAGTATAAGAGTTTCATATACCCCTGCAACAAAGCGAAATAGTATAACTATAAATGCTAGCTGAAGAACTATCGCTATACCGACTAGTAGCAAGCTGGCTTTTCCTACCAAGATAGCACCAGGCAAAATGAACGGAGAGGAAAGTGGGAAGAGGAATGCAAACATAATGTAAGTATTAGTACCGCTACTCATTAGAGTGTTTGCGGCACCTAATCCTATATAAATACCGACCATGCTGACTATAGTAAATAGCATAAGCCCCTCATTTAGCTCCTCCAGTCTACTGACAGTAGCCCCCGCAAGTCCTGCTAAAACCGCATAAAATAGTAGGCCAAGAAAGACCAGTACTATACATAGAAGTAAATTCATAATATTAATATTCGCAAATAAATCGCTTGGCAATACCTGGGAAAGCAGACTTCCATTCCCCGATGAATAATTTGCTGAAATCTTATTTGATATAACTAGTGCCGCCACCATCGATAGCATCTGTATTATCGTCGCGGTCAACATAGCAAAAACCTTTCCGATCATAAGAGCAAGAGGCTTTACAGTAATCAAGAGGTATTCTACGACTCTGGTGGATTTCTCTGTAACGATGGATGTGGCAACCTGAGTTCCCATAAGCACCGTAGTCATCATAACAAAGAATAGTATTCCATAGACAAACATATATTCACTTAAGGAGATAGAGGTGTCTTCATCTAATATTTCTTCACCGTTAATGTCAGTCATGGTAATCTTTGATACTACCGGAGTTTGTAATAAGGTAAGCTGTTCATCACTCACCCCAATAGATTCCATACGTGAGTTAGTAAAGCTTGATAATAACACGTCGCCTAGTCTCTGCAGTTGGGATTTCTTAAGTGGCCCATCCTTTATCATAGATAAATGCAGGCTATAAGCCCCATTTTCTTCTGATATGTTTAAAATAACAGAATGCCTTTCATCTTCGGTAATCTGCCCTACCACCTCATCATAATCCTTGTTCATGGGCTCGATATCTATATGCTTAAATGAGTTTATGCTTTTGATATCTTCAAAAGAGATATCTGTAAACTGAGTCATATTGTTTACATATACTTTAGTCACTAGGCTTGGGGCATTTTCATCCTCAGTGTTATTAAAAAGCAGCTTACCGGCTATTGGCATAGATAGAAGCACTATCAATACTAATATAATGTATGAGATGCGATATGCTTTGCTTTTTAATACTTGTTTTAATGTAAAGGAATATACATCCTTCCATCCGGTAATGTTACTCTTCATCTTGATCAACCCCCACCTTTTCAACAAATATTTCATGTAGTGATGGCTCACGTAATTCGAACTTGATTACAGTAATATTATCACCTATGAGCTTGGATAGAAAGGCCATTGCCTGGTCCTCTCCCTCTACCCTGAGATGATATTCGCTAGGGGTCTTATTTACAATCGGAAGATTAAGGGAGGCTATGTAGGGAGCAATGTCCTGTTCACATTTAACAAGCAGGTTGACACGACCATAGCTTTTCTTAATATTAGATAAATTACCCTGAAGCTTTACTTTACCACGATCTAATATAGTAATATCAGAGCAGAATTCTTCGATAGTCGGCATCTGGTGACTGGACATAATTAAGTATTTGCTCTTGCTAATCTCTTCTCTGATAATGGATTTAAATAAGTCTGTATTAAGAGGATCAAGTCCGCTAAAGGGCTCATCAATAATCAACAATTCAGGATCGGACAAAAGAGCGACCATCAGCTGTATTTTTTGCTGATTACCCTTAGAAAGCTGATCAGCTTGGTTAGGCTTTGAGGCTTTTCTGCTCTTGCCCTTCTTAGGGAATATATATTCATCCACACCTAGGCGGTCCGACCAATACTTTATTCTATCAATAGCAGTATGCTTATCAACTTTTTTTAGCTTAGCAAAATACATAAGCTGATCCATTAATGAATATTTAGGATATAAGCCTCTTTCTTCTGCAAGATATCCAACATTGGTGTTCACCACATCTATGGGTTTTCCGTTCCACAGAACTTCACCGCTATTTTTTGCTAGCATACCTAGGATGATTCTGATGGAAGTGGTCTTTCCTGCACCGTTTGTTCCGAGCAAAGCATACACCCCTGGTTCACTCATCTCAAAGTTGAGATCATCTACGACGAGTTTATCCCCGTACTTCTTTGTTATGTTTTTAACACTTAATGACATTTTCTTTCCACTCCTTTATATTATTATAGAGTCTTGTTTTTATAAGCTATCTCGCATAAGTATATCACCTTTCCATGATTGTGAAAAGGAAAATAATACAAATATAAGTAAAACCTAATCATATTTTAATATTAAAATAAAGTAAAAAACCCCCACTTATATAAGTGGAGGTAATGAAATGCGGTTCTACTTACTAGCTAATAAGTCAACAATAATATCAAATCCCATAAAATGAGATGCTTTTACCAAAATGGTATCATCAATGCTTAATAGATCGGGTAGAGCTTTAATTAATTCATCCCTTGTATCGAAGTGGAATAAGGCCTTAGAATTAACCGTCAGTACTTCCTTAGCACCATCATACATATGTGTTGAAAGCTTACCGACACATATAATTGTATCAATATTCTTTGATGCAAGGTATTCTCCAATTTCCTTATGTAACTGGTTTTCTGATTTGCCTAGTTCACCCATATCTCCAAGGATGGCAACCTTTCTTGTCTCTGCCATTTCTAAAAGGTCGATAGCAGCCTTCATAGAGACAGGATTAGCATTATAGCAGTCATCTATTATAGTCCAATTCTTATGGCCAATAATATTATTTCTTCCGCTTACGGGTTGTATCTGCTCTATTCCCTGTATAATCTCTTCACCAGTCAGCCCGAACATCATGCCAATTGAAGCAGCTGCCAGTGCATTAAGTATCATATGTTTTCCGGGCATGGAGGAATCAACGGATAAAGTCTCTCCATTAATATATAGACTATATCGACTACCTAAAAGGCCCTTGGTGATGATATTATCTGCATAGATATCATTATCTCTACTTAATCCATATCTTATAGGAGTTATGCCCCTCACATCATGAATTCTGGAAAGCATATCATCATCCCCATTAAGAATTATGCTGCCATCATCACTCATGAAATCAAATATTTCTGATTTTGCCCTTAGAATACCTTCCCTAGAACCTAATTGTTCCAGGTGGCATTGACCTATATTGGTTAGCAGGCAATACTTTGGCTTGGCCATTTTGCTTAGGCGGTGCATTTCACCGAAATCGCTGATACCCATCTCCAGAACGGCTATTTCATGCTCTCTACATATCTGTAATATAGTAAGAGGGAGTCCTATTTCATTATTATAGTTTCCTTCGGTCTTAAGCACCTTGTATCTCCTAGATAGCACACTACTTACAAATTCCTTGGTGCTGGTCTTACCTACGCTACCAGTAATACCAATAACAGGGATATCAAGCTGCAAACGATACCATGTGGCTATATCCTTAAGCGCTAATAGGCTGTCATTGACTAATATATAAGGTATGGTTGTATTTGAGGGAGCTTTTTCACAGACAACTGCCATGGCTCCCTGTTTGATAGCGGATTCAATAAAGTCATGGCCGTCGACCTTCTCACCCTTAGTAGCAATAAAAAGAAAATCCTTTCGAACTAAGCGTGAATCTATGACAGCACCCTTAACATTGGACTCGCCTACACTACCTATACTAAAGAGCTCGCCATTACAAGCCATTGCTATATTATTTAAAGTCATATTCTTCATGTCTACACCTCATATATTTTTATTGCTTCGTTACATATAACGGAGAATTTACCCTCATATTATTTATATTTTTCCAATGAAATCTTAATTATTAATTCACACAAAGCATTAAAATCTATGCCTGCAGCCTTGGCTTCTTGAGGTAGTAATGATGTAGGCGTCATACCTGGCAAGGTATTTGCTTCAAGACAGAAAAGTTCATCCCTATCATTTAATAGGAAATCCATTCTTGCATAAGTTTTTAAACGAAGGGCCTGGAATACCTTTTCAGCAATTTCTTGCATTTTAGCAGTAAGAGCAGAGTTTAGGTCTGCCGGACAGGTTTCTATAGCACTTCCTGCCTGATATTTATTCTTATAATTATAGAAACCAGTTAAGGGAGCGATTTCTATAACAGGTAGGGCTTTTCCGCTAATTACACCTACTGAAAATTCCCTTCCCTTAATATACTGCTCGATAATCACCTCATCACCGTAGGAAAAAGCATCTTTTATGGCTGGTTCCATCTCTATATGTGAATTCACAACTGACACACCCACGCTGGAGCCTCCGTTATTTACCTTAACGACACAGGGATAGTGATCCCAGGAAAAGGTCTCTCCTTTTCTTACATGTATACCAATTGGAGTAGGAATATTATAGTAAGCGAAAAGTTCTTTTGAAATCGCCTTATCCATGGCTAGAGAGCTGGAGGCATAGTCGGTTCCTGTATATTTTATTCCCATCAAATCAAATGCTGCTTGTATTTTGCCGTCCTCGCCGTTCTCACCATGAAGAGCCAGAAACACAATATCAGCCTTATCACAGATATCAATTACTCTGGGTCCGAAGAAATGATTAGGATTATCTTTTCTGAGTGCTTTAACATGTTCAATATCCGGATTGTCCTCACTAACTGCACCTATACCTTGTGCCCAATCCTTATCTTCATTAAATATATCGATAATATCTCCTTCGTAGCCTAGATATACATCTAATAATACTACCTGGTGTCCATTGCTTTTTAAAGCCTTATAAATCATTGTACCGGTGGATAGGGATACATCACGCTCTGTACTGGTTCCACCTGCTAAAACTACTATCTTCATTTTAACCCCTCACTTTCTTACTTTCAGTCATCAGTATAACTCAATCCATGTTCTAAGTAAAGTCACTTCCTTAACCATAATATATGGTTTTTTTAAAATGTTTCCTCCATCTTTTTTAGTACAAAAAATCATGGTTATGTTTGACATAAAATTGTATAAATGGTAACATTTATCATAATAGTAACTAGGCGTTTGTATTAATAATACGAGGGGGAAGAGGCATGAAAAAATATTTGAGTATACCCTTACTTTTAATAATAATGGTAATGGTAGGTATGCTGCTTGGAGGTCGAGATGTGACAATAGCATCTGCGCAGACCACAATAGAGGAGTTAAAGATAACCAAGGTTAGTGACATTGAAGTGTCTAACGAGTATGAATTAAATACAATTACTATTGATAATGGTGTATATCCTCACTATGAAACAAAAAACTATAAGTTTACATTGGAACAGGATGGTTTTGTTAAGATTCTATTAACAGCCGATAAGCTATCAAAGATCACTTATAGTACATCGAAGCAAACTGTACAGGAACCTGTTCTGACAGCAACAGTATATCGTGATGATAAGATGCTATATGATGTTATTCCTACTATCATTGCGAAAGGTAGTATAAACTCAATTAAGGCCAGTGTACATGGAGAGACCAAGGAAAAGGTTGCCCTAGACAAAGGCACTTATTATGTATCTATAAAGACCGATAAGCCCCAGGGAATCAATACCACTACATATGTAAAAGGCCAGACAGATTTTATTCTATATTATCAGCCTATTATAAGCGATGAGTTTCATAGGCCTTCAAGCGTAGGGAATGAAAATCCTATTACATTTGATAAGGTATTTCAGGGATTATTAACGGTAGCTAATCCAAGGGATTACTATTCATTTGAAATAAAGGAGCGCTCCTTGGTTAATATTAACTACATGTATGAATCCTCTAAAAATGCGAAATTTGTTTTGTATGGAAAAAATAGAGAAGCACAATTAACAAAGAAATTTAATGGAAATAGTGTAATGTATCAAGAGGAGCTTCTATTAGATGCTGGGAAATACTACATTTCATTGGAAACGCTTATCACCGGAGATGGAGGGAGAACCAAGGTAGAAATTAGTAATATTCCATATCCGCTTAAATTAAAGCAGGTTAATAAATCGAAAAATTCATATATTAGAGTAGACACCATTGATGCTCCAAAAGAAGTTCGCTATCTTAGGGGAAAACTATCACAGCAGGATATAAACAATTCAAAGTGGAGAACAGCGGCGTTAATAACAGACGAGCTACAATTTGGTATAAATAAAACAGGCAATTATTCTGTACGTGTCGTGGATGACAAAGGAAATATGATAATTGAAAGCAT
>CAZDWP010000105.1:0-6751 GCA_964508985.1 uncultured Herbinix sp.
AAAACATTTTTCTTAGTTCATTTACACCGTAAGTCTGCACTTTCCTTGCCTCCTGTAATCGTATATAATACTAATTTACTTTCTATCTGCTAGCTCTGTAGTAATATCCTCCCAGTCCAGTCCGTTCTGCACCATAAGCACCATTAGGTGATATAGGAAATCTGCCATCTCATATCTTAACTCTCCGGTTTCGGGATTTTTAGCTGCAATAATGATTTCGGCTGCTTCTTCACCACATTTTTTTAGAATTTTATCAATACCCTTATCAAATAGATAGTTGGTATATGACCCTTCCTTAGGATTCTTCTTACGATCCATTATGACATCATACACATCCTCAAGAATATGATAGGTATTGGTTTTCTTATATTCTTTTTCAATTAAGTTTGTATAAAAACAGCTTTTATTACCTGTATGACAAGCAGGACCGTCTGAAATCACCTTAGCAAGGAGTGTATCTTTGTCACAATCAAGAAATATCTCTTTAACATATTGAATATTACCTGATGTTTCTCCCTTAAGCCACAGTTCTTTTCTGCTTCTAGAGAAGTAAGTCATTCTCCCTTGCGTAATAGTGCTATTATAAGCCTCCTCATTCATATAAGCAAGCATTAACACCTCACCAGTTATATAATCCTGTGTAACTACTGGAATCAAACCGTCCTTATTAAGCTTGAATTCTGAAAAAGCAAGTTTACTTTCAAATACATTCACATTAATATCATCTTGTTTTAAGGCCTGCTTAGCCTTCATAATATCTTTATTTATATAGAAGTCTGTGGTAATTCCTTTCACATTGGGAAGAGCCAGTAGGTACCTGATATCCTTGTTCTTTAGATTATCACGAATAATCACAGGGAATTGTGTTTTTGATACTTTACTCATAAATGCTTCAGATTCGACTATGTAGTTGATTACTAAAGTACCAATACCGAGTTCTTTGCATTGCTCATAGATGCTATCCATATTCATAAAATCTGATTGATCAATCTCTAGGCAGACTTTACTATCACCAAATCTCCTTGAAATCTCCTTAATTAGCTCTGCATTGCCTAAAGCCGAATAAGGTAGCAAGATTCCTGAAGCACCAGTGTAAAAGGCTTTTTTCGCGTCCTCAAAATTCCTAACATAATAGCCTATAATAAAAGGAATATCTATAGATCTTGCAATCTGTTTGGATAATTTTAAAAACTCCTCCCCGGAATTCTCGTCCTTAGAGAAGTTATATATAAGTAGCTCATCAGCACCTCTATCTGAATACTCTCTTGCTTGTTTGATAACATTAGCTCCGATTTCTCCCTCTGTATTTATTAATGGAATAATCTTTTTACATTGCATAAATGATTGCCTCCTAATATAAATGTACTATTCAAACATCGTGACAGCTTGTTTAAGATCAATTTTGTTCTCATATAGTGCCTTACCGATGATTGCTCCATATATTTTATTTTCATTTAAAATCTCTAAATCCTTTAATGAAGAAATCCCTCCCGATGCAATAATGTTTAGTCCTGTTGCTTCAACCATTTCCATAGTATAGTTAGTATTCGGCCCTTGCAGCATTCCGTCCTTAGCAATGTCAGTATAAACTATTGTCTCTACACCAGCATCCTTCATCTCCAGAGCTAAAGCCACTGCATTATAATTACTGAGCTTTTCCCAGCCTTCAACAGCAACTATACCATCCTTTGCGTCAATACCTGCTACTATACGTTCAGGCCCAAATATTGATATGGCATCCTTCATAAATCTGGGATCGCTAGCTGCCTTAGTACCAATAATAACTCTACTAATACCTAAGTTAAGCTTGTTCTCTATGTCCTTAATAGAACGAATCCCTCCTCCTAGTTGGATAGGAATATTGATGCTCTTAACAATTTCTCTAATCACTTCATCATTAACAGGCTGACCTATCAATGCACCGTCTAGGTCAACAACATGTATAAAGGAAGCACCGCTTGCTTCCCACTCCTTTGCTACATTTAATGGTATGTCAGAATACACCAGTACATCACGGAAACTTCCTTGTCTTAATCTTACACATTGACCATTTTTTATATCAATTGCAGGAAATAATTTCATAATATCAAGACCTCTTTCTAGTGTTGTATTATTAGGGTAAACGGATTAATCTCATAGCTCTAAGAATTATCGCTTACCGATGATAATGTACCTTTAGTTGATAGAACATCCTGTATTCTACTATCATATCCACTGGCCGCATCTAATGCTTTCGCAAAGGCCTTAAAGGCCGCTTCAGCTATATGATGGTTATTCTCTCCGCTAAGCATTCTAATATGTAGATTCATGCCTGCATTATAAGACACTGAATAGAAGAACTCCTTGATAAGCTCAGTATCTATATATCCTACCTTGTCACTATCGAACTTCAAATCATAAGAAAGAAATGGACGTCCTGATAAATCAATAGCACATAATACCAGACTTTCATCCATAGGGATTGTAAATGAGCCATAACGGCGTATTCCCTTTTTATCGCCCAAAGCATTCTTTATAGCCTGTCCGAGAACAATACCAGTATCCTCAACAGTATGATGTGAATCCACATATAAGTCACCCTTCGCAGTAAGCTTCATATCAAAAAAACCGTGACGGACAAAGCTGTCCAACATGTGATTAAAAAATCCTATACCGGTTTCAATCTGGGAGTTACCTTTTCCATCCAGGTTAAATTCCATATGAATATCTGTTTCCTTTGTTTTACGATTTATCGTAGAAAATCTATTCTCCATAAAGATTCTTCCTTTCTTCTCTTGTATACATCTTACACGATATGAGAATTATCTGTCAAACTCTTCTTTACTCTTCAAATCTTACAGCAATTGAGTTCGCATGGGCAGTAAGACCCTCTGATTTTGCAAATGTTTCAATATCATTGTGGATACCATCTAGAGCTTCCTTTGTGTAGGATATAATACTGGACTTCTTAATAAAGTCATCCACACTAAGGGGTGAAAAGAACTTGGCTGTACCATTAGTAGGTAGAGTATGATTAGGTCCTGCCATATAGTCTCCCAAGGGCTCGCTGGAGTATTCTCCTATAAAGATTGCTCCTGCATTCTTAATCCTTGTCATTACCATGAAAGGATCCCTTGTCATGATTTCCAAATGCTCTGAGGCTATATCATTTGTAACATCTATAGCTTCATCCATATCCTTAACAACTAATATATATCCATAGTTATCAAGAGACTTATTAATAATCTCCTTCCTTGAAAGAGTTTCAAGGAACTTATCAATTTCATTAGATACTTTCAGAGCTAAATCCTTACTGGTGGTTACAAGTATAGAAGATGCCAGCTCATCATGCTCTGCCTGCGAAAGTAAATCGGCCGCCACATACCTAGGATTAGCTGTATCATCGGCAAGAACAAGTATCTCACTGGGTCCGGCTATGGAATCAATACTGACATGACCGTAGACGGCTTTTTTAGCTAAGGCAACGTATATATTTCCTGGCCCTACTATCTTATGAACCTTTGGTATACTATCTGTGCCAAATGCTAGGGCTGCTATAGCTTGAGCACCACCTACCTTATAAATCTCTGTTACCCCTGCCTCCTTAGCGGCAACCAAGGTGCCTGAATATACCTTTCCATACTGATCAGGAGGTGTTACCATGATTATTTGACTAACACCCGCAACCTTGGCGGGTATAACATCCATTAATACTGTAGAAGGATATGCAGCTTTTCCGCCAGGAACATATACACCAATTTTTTCAATTGCTGTTACTTTTTGTCCTAGGATCACACCCTCCTTAGAGGCATCAAACCAGCTGTTTTGCTTTTGTTTATTGTGAAAATCTTCGATACTTTTCTTTGACTTTCTAATAACATCAATTAACTTCTGATCTACTTCCTGGTAGGCTTTTTCTATCTCTTCCTCTGTAACCCTAATATTATTCTTATCAATTTCTGCATGGTCGAATTTCTTGGTAAATAAATTTAATGCTTTATCACCATTAATTCGTACATCATTAATTATCTCGGCTACAGCATCAACATAAGCTTCATATTGAGTGGGACTTCTTTTTATTAAATTATCAAGAATGTTCTTTTTTGAAGATTCATTTAATTCGATAATTTTCATGTTTCTCTCCTCCGATCTACCCTTTTATACAAGACTAATTGATAGATATTCTTTTAAATCCTTTATAATCTTAGAAATTCTTTCATGCTCCATCTTCATGCTTACCTCGTTTACTACCATCCTTGCTGAAAGATCACAAATCTCTTCTAGTATTACCAATCCGTTCTCTTTAAGCGTTGAACCTGTCTCTACAATATCTACTATAACTTCAGACAATCCAACTATTGGAGCCAACTCTATAGAGCCATTTAGCTTTATAATTTCCACTGTCTGATGCTTTTTATTATAAAAATAATCCTTAGCGATATTGGGATATTTGGTAGCTACACGGATAAGCTCACCGTGGTTAAGAAGCTCATGGGCATGTGTAGGACCAGCAACGCACATTCTGCATCTTCCAAAGCCTAGATCTAGAACCTCATACATCTTTCTACCTTCCTCTAATAAGGTATCCTTACCGACAACTCCTATATCGGCCGCCCCATATTCCACATATGTAGGCACATCATTAGCCTTAGCAAGGAAGAATTTTAACTTAAGCTCTTCATTGACAAATATAAGCTTCCTTGAGGATTTATCCTTTATTTCGTCGCATGCTATACCGACTTGCTCTAAGAGTTCTAGGGTTTTAAATGCTAATCTTCCCTTTGCCAATGCGATTGTAATATATCTCATGGTATTCTTCCTTTCAAATCTTTTTGGTTATTTCATTTATATTCACTTTCTGTTTATTACCGCTATCTGCATCTATAAGGATAATGTCCTTGTCGTTATCAATATATAACATGCCACCAATGTTCATATTCTTAAGGTAGGCTCTGTAGTCTTCTAAGCTATAGCCTTCTTTCGACAGCTGTAGAATTACGTTGTTACCTTCCTTTCGGAAATAACCTGCCAAATCAATTGCAGTTTTTCTATAATTAGATGTATATATTATCAATGTATCGGAGGAATCAATTGCAGGTAAAAGCTTTTGTCTTGATAATGCCAGCAATAGATTATCAATCACTATAGCCAGACCGATGGCTGGGCAATGCTTACCAAATTGGCTAACTAAATTGTCATAGCGACCACCTGTTACAATCGCCTCTCCTGTCTTATAGGTATAAGCCCTAAATATGATACCTGTATAATAATTGTATTTGCTTAGCATTCCAAGATCAAAGGATATATATTTCTCAAAACCATAGTCTGACATAATATCATATAGCTTTTCAAGCCTATTAATTGCTTTAATAGCACGGGGGTTCTTTATAATGCTTTTTGCATATTCCAGTATCTCTAAGGATCCGAATAGTTCTGGTAATTTCAAGAACATTTCCTCAAGCTCTTTAGACATGCTTTTATTCATAATTATTTCTTCCATGCCGAACATATTCTTATTCTCAATAAGATCCCCTAGCTTAACGATATCCTCTTCGTCTTCGAAACCGGCTTCATTAATAAGAGCCTTTAAGAAATCCGCATTGCCAAGCTCTAATTGAAATTCCTTTAGGCCTGACTTAAGAAGACACTCTATAGTGATAGCAAGCATCTCTGCATCGGCATCTATGCTGTCATCATTAACAAGCTCTGCACCAAGTTGAGTTACTTCTTTTAATTTCCCCTGATAGGCCGTACTATTTATATATGTATTTCCAATATAACATAGGCGAATAGGGAGCTTTTCATCCTTGTAATACTTTGCTACGCATCTGGCTATGGAGGGTGTAATATCGGGGCGAAGTACCATCGTATTACCTTCCTTATCAAATAGCTTATACATATCCTTAGAAGCAACTGTTCCCCGCTCTTGATTGAATATATCAAAAAATTCAAAGCTTGGTGTCTGAATATCTCTAAATCCGTAGAGTTCCAGTACCTGATGTAAATTTTGCTGCAGCAAAAGCTTTACTGCACATTCTGTATTATATATATCTCTTACCCCTTCTGGGGTATGGAGCAGTTTATCCTTCATAATTATCCTCCATTCAGCTGCCATATAATACTCTCTATTATCAGTAAATGACCACAGAGCTATAAATATATGCTTTAATGTGGTAACGTGATAATTCGCTACCATGCTAACTTTCTACACATTATAGATTATAAGATAATTTATGTCAATAAGAAGTTTTATTTATGTATTTTTATCTGTCTGTCAAATCTCTTTGTAGTTGCTCCAAATAATGAATACATACTCCATTCTGAATCTGTATCTGGTAGGATAAATCTAATTCATCAAAACGAAAGCTCTTTCTTCCGCCCTCCGATGCTCTATTCCAAAAACCTGCCAATATGTCATAAGTAAGATAATAGTAGAGGTCATGCTTCTTAAAGTAAATTAGTAAGAAGGCTACACCCTCCTGTTCTTCAAATTCTTTCATGAACTGTATCTGATGCTCATGGACATTATTAAGGCTAAAAGAATCCCCTGCACATTCCTTCGCATCAAAGCATACTGGTATACCTTGAACAACACCAATATAATCCACCGTACTTTTCTGCTCAAAATAAGCAAGACTTATTTGCTTGCTTTCTTTATCAATATTTATTGGAGTAATTGGGGTAGGGACCTTCTGAATTAGGGCCAACTGCTTTTCTCTGTATTTGCTATTGGTAATATTAATCATCTCCTCCAGCATTGAACCGCGAAGTC
>CAZDWP010000106.1:0-6726 GCA_964508985.1 uncultured Herbinix sp.
TATCATGAAAAAGTTTTTTATAGTAATTTTATTAGCTTTATTGTTTTCACTCACTGCCTGTGCAAATCAATCTGAAAAGTTTTCAGCTGAGATGCTTCCAAATGACATTGTGCGAATAAGTGTGAGCCATAGTCGTTCAAATCAGGTAATTAAATGGTCAATTTATGGTGATGAGATTGAGGAATGGGAAAAGTGGTTAGATAAACTATCGGCACGGAAAAAGAACTTTGAAGAGGGAAATACTCCGGGAGATGTTAACGGAGGCGAGGTCTATTCTTTTGTTATTAATGATGAAGAAGCAAGTATATCCTATGTCATAAATGGCGTCGATGACTGCTATATCTTTTATGAAAACGAATGGTATGCTGTGTCGAAACCATCCAATCCATATGAAGACTATAATATGTCTGACACAAAAGACGAGAAACCGGTGATTTATTTATATCCAGAAGAAAGCTTAGTAGTAAGAGTCGAATTAGTTTATAATGGTAATCTTATTTGCACTTATCCTGCCTATAATGAGGGCTGGACTGTAACAGCTCATCCTGATGGAAGGTTAATCGATCAAACGGATGGGAGAGAGTATACTTATCTATTTTGGGAAGGTACTAGTAATATTGAATATGATATGAGTAAAGGATTTGTTGTAAAAGGAGAAGACACAGCTGATTTTCTAAGAGATAAATTAGAGTATATTGGTTTGACACCAAAAGAATATAATGAATTTATTGTTTACTGGCTCCCCAAAATGCAAAACAACCAATTTAATCTTATTACTTTTCAAAATGAAGCTTACACAGACAATGCTGAATTGAAAATAATGCCCGAACCAGATAGTATCTTAAGAGTTTTCATGGCATATAGACCTCTCGATGAAGCTATTACCATCGAAGAACAAAATCTTGAACCTTTTAGTCGGCAAGGTTTTTCAGTTATAGAATGGGGAGGCGCAGTCGTTAAATAAACGGTACCAGGTACCGAATTGCCTGGTACCTGGTACCGATTTACGGTAAATTACTTGTTTCGAATTCATTGTCAATATATTGGTTCACACCAGTATTCTCTATATCAAGCACATCATTATCTAATGATATATTATTGCTAATCAGATTGTTGGTTCCATTTATACGGATGCCAACTAGATCATTTTTTAGACTTTCATTTCTAAGGATTTGTACGTCATCACCATTAACTTGAATTCCATCTATGCCGTTTCTCAGCAAATAATTAAGGGTGATTCTATTTGTAAAATTCGTTGATTCTATTATTATACCGTTACTATTATTTCTTATAATGTGATTTTTGTTTATTACATTATTATTGCTTTCAATAATATTTATTCCATCTACCCCGTTTTTTAGAATCCTATTATAGCTAATTGAATTATTAGCTAGACTTTCTGAATAAATTCCATGCAGGCCATTGGATTTTATCATATTCCTATTAATTACACCATGAAATGCTCTGGTAAATATACCAAATGATTGGTTTTTGTTAATCTTATTATCTTCTATCAGATAGAATTCACCTGCATCCATGAATATCCCGACCTTGTTAGACTTTATTATATTATCCTCGACTCTGACAAAGAAATCTAAGAAGATGAATATACCTTCTTCGGTATTATTTAGGACTTTATTATTTTTAATTATATTACTAGTTCCACTGTCATCAATTATACCGAATATATTGGTCTTTATCTTATTACCTATTACTTTAATCGAATCAGTTCCGCTCATAGCAATACCTGTATTATTATCCTTAATCTTATTAGATATTAGTCTTTCGTTTGCACTTTCAGTCAGTAATAAACCATCCGAATCATTATTATTAATAGTGTTATTTTTATACAAGTTGTTACTTACAGATCTAGATTCAATACCACTAATCTCATTATCATATATTCTGTTTTTAATAACTCGGTTATTCGTACTCGTACCATTCATTAGTATACCAGTTGAATTCTCATATATACGATTTTTTATTATTAAGCAGCTTTTTGCGCCATCTGTCAGAACCCCAGTATCATAATTTGTAATTCGAAAGCCCTTAATCTTTACATTTGAAGCATTGTCTTCAAGGGTAAAGCCGATAGGCGAAAGCAAGAGACCGGACCCATCCAATACGACATTATTACCTCTGGCAATTACCTTAATGCTATTCTTATCACCGGTAATAACTACCGATTCCTCATAAACCCCATTTTTCACGATAATTCGGTCACCGGGTAGAGCGACATCTACAGCAGCCTGTATCGTCGGATATTCATCAGGAACGATTATAGGGTTTCTGTATACTCTAAAGAAAAGTATAGTAACAACCGCGATGAATGCTATTATTAAGATGAATCTTAATAGTTTCATGTCACACCTCCATGTTTTTCAATGATTTATTCATATTACAAAATATGCTAAGATTCGAGGATGGTGACAGTTTTGGTACCTGGTACTGAAAAGGGAAGAATATGAAGCAAGCATTGAAATATCTATTTGGTGTAAAGTTATCCCACGCTATCGGAGTGATAACAGAGCCTAGGAACAAGGCAATGAGACTTTTTACATATGAGGGGATTATTATTACACTTATTAATAATCTGGTAGGAAGCAATAACAATCTTTATGCCCTATTGGAATGATTATTGCAACAAGCTTAAATACAGCAAATGCAAAGCTTATATTCCTGATAATGAATACATTATTTCACATCACTATTGCTAAGTATTTGTGATAATATTCGTGCTTCGTGTGATTGCCACGGGCTTATGGGCATTAGGATGGTGGATACTTAGAAAAGAGGCATAAAGAGAAACGGTACCTGGTACGGTACCTGGTACCGTTTGTGCACTGTTTGATAATTGTAACCGTCCGTGATATAATTATAATCAATTTCAATTTACTTAAAGTGAGGATACTATGGAAGAGCAAAACATTACGATACCCAGATATTTGAAGATTGCAGTTCATTTATCATCTAGGATTGCATCCGGTGAGATTGTCGAAGGGCAGAAGCTAAAGGGCCGTTCATTGTTATCAACTGAATATAATGTATCTCCGGAGACAATTCGCAGATCTATGTCTATTCTTGAGGACAAAGAGGTGGTGAAGGTTATTCCAGGTCGTGGTATTATTGTTCAATCCCGTAAAAATGCCATTCAATTTCTTAATAGCTTTGAGGAGGGTAAAACATTAAAAGACTTAAAGCACCTTCTATCAAAGAAATTTTCTGATAAAAAGAAGCTTGATAGTGAAATCAATGAATTAGTTGATAGAATAGTCAGCCTTTCTTTTGAAAAAAGGTCGGATATAATTAAGCCAATTGAAATCCTTATTCCAATTAACTCATTTGTAATCGGTAAAAGCATCGGGGAACTACAGGTCTGGCATAATACCGGTGCAACCGTAATAGGAATAATACGTGAGAATGATATAATAATTTCTCCTGGACCCTATTATGCATTTTCTCAAAACGAAAGGGTTCTTATAGTTGGAGACACCAGTGTGGTATCTCGATTTACTGCATTTGTTAACAGAGAAGAGTAGCATAAACGAAACGTTAAATATCAATATTACAGTCCATATAAGCATAGACTTATTGGACTGTTTTTTTGTATAAAAGATTAAAAAAACACGAACTAGATTTGACAAACCATTATATTGACGGTATAATGCTCTACAGGCAACTTTAGAAAAAATATAAGTTGTCTGTAAATAATTGGAGGTTAATATGATAGAGTTTAGAAATGTTACTAAAAAATATGATGAGGATATCATACTAGATGATATTAGCTTTACTGTATATGACGGAGAGTTTGTAGTACTTATCGGTGAAAGTGGTTGTGGCAAGACTACTACCCTGAGAATGATAAACCGACTGATAAAGCCTAATAAAGGTAACATATATATAGACGGCAATGATATTGCAGATGAAGATCCGGTTCAGCTAAGACGCTCAATCGGATACGTTATACAACAGATAGGGCTATTTCCTAATATGAGTATTGCCCAGAACATTTCCGTGGTTCCAAAGCTGTTAAAGTATTCAAAGGAAGAATGTAACGAAATCGTGCATGAACTCTTAGAAATGGTAAATCTACCATATGATGAATATGCTCATAAATATCCATCAGAACTTTCAGGAGGACAGCAGCAAAGAATAGGAGTACTTCGAGCACTAGCTGCTTCACCACCAGTTGTTTTAATGGATGAGCCCTTTGGAGCGCTGGATCCTATTACAAGGTCTAGCTTGCAGGAGGAGATGAAAACCCTACAAAAGAAATTAAAGAAGACTATTATTTTTGTCACCCATGATATGGATGAGGCCTTATATCTGGCGGACAGAATTGTTTTTATGGACAGTGGGAAAATCGTACAGATGACTGAACCAGATGAAATGCTTGCTAACCCAGCTAATAGTCTTGTAAAAAGCTTTCTTGGTGAAAGAACAAATGGTCATCACCTGGAACTGAAGGCAAAGGATATTATGAGAACTAAGGTGGTTGCAGCTAAAAAGGGTCGTTCTGTTGCTGAATGCATTAAGATAATGGCAAATCGTAGTATTGATAGCCTAATTATAAAAAATGATGATGAATCCTATATGGGAAAGGTTACGATAAACGATTGCTTAAGTGCACCGAAGGAACAGTCTGTAGAAGGTCTAGTTAATAGAGATTGTCCTATAGTTAGTAAGGAAGAGGATGCAAAAGAATGCTACGATAAATTGGTAGAATCAAAACAGAAATACTGTGTGGTACTTGATGAGGATAGAAAAACAATTGGTATTGTGACATGGGCTACTGTTGCAAGAGCCATAGCGGGTGCCGTGTGGGGAGGCGATGAGTAATGGCTGCTTGGTTTGACCTATATGGTGCTAAACTATTTAAAGCTACCTTTGTACATCTAGAGTATGTATTAATAAGTGTGTTTATTGCCTACATAATTGCTTTGTTTCTCGGAGTTGTATTGTCTCGTGTACCCAAGTTTGCAGATTTCATATTGCCGATTATTTCGATTTTTCAGACTATACCCGGTATTGTATTTGTTGGAATATTGTTTATCTATCTAGGTATGAAGCCTATTACAATCATTGTAGCACTATCTGTATATGCAATATTTCCTATTCTGAAGAATACATTTATAGGTTTGATAGAGGTACCTAACCAATATGTAGATGCAGCCAAGGGCTGCGGAATGTCAAAAATTCAAAGCCTATTCAAGATTGAGCTTCCTTTAGCTATGCCTACAATAATCGGAGGACTACGAATTTCAACGGTTTATACAGTAAGTTGGGCGGTTCTATCTACGATGATTGGACTGGGAGGGCTCGGTGAATTCATCTATATTGGTATTAATACCAATAACAATACTCTAATTATTGCAGGGGCTATTCCTGCGGCAATTATGGCGATTGTACTTAGTATGATGATAGATCGACTTCAGAGATATGTAAGCAAAGTAAGCTATGGAAGGAAGGGAAATAAATGACTATAAATATGGTAATAGAGCATCTCCTGGTAGTCTGTTCAGCTGTTGTTTTTACAGTTCTATTAGGCTTACCATTAGGAATACTTGCTTATATTAATAAAAAGGCAGGCAAGGCTATTTTGTGGATAGTTGACGTATTACAGACAATTCCAGCTCTGGCACTGCTTGGAGTAATTATGATCATATTTGGAGCAGGAAAGATAACTGTTATAGTCGGACTGATATTATATTCCCTGCTTCCGATTGTGCATAATACACATCTTGGACTTACAGAAGTAGACGCAGGCATAAAGGATGCGGCAATTGGCATGGGAATGTCAAAGTTGCAGAGACTTTTTATGGTTGAGCTCCCCTTAGCATTTCCGGTTGTTTTTACCGGAATAAGGATAGCTACTGTAACATCTATCGGTGTTGCAGTATTTGGTTCATTTGTTGGAGGGGGAGGCTTGGGTTCCATTCTATATAGAGGAATCCATATACAGAACATGAAGCTTATTCTTTCCGGTACTTTAGCTCTTATGACTATGGCAATTGTATTTGATTTTGGTATGTCATGGATAGAAAAGAGAATGAAGATCGGAATGGGATATAAGAATTAAGGAGGATTTATTTTGAAGAAAGCAGTAAAGAAATTAACAACATTATTTTTTGTTTTAACTATGGTGTTTATGATGACAGCATGTAAGCCTAAGGATGAGACAACCATTCTCATATATGATGGACAATTTTCCGAAATGAGAATTATACACCAGATGGTTAAGCTCTTAGTAGAGGATAAAACCGATATTAAGGTGACTATCGGAGAAGAGATGACGCCTGTTAATACTTACAATGAACTTACTAAAGAAAGATGCGACCTGTTTAATAGCTATGATGGTACACTACTAACAACATATTTAAAGCAGGATGTATCCGATGTACCTGAGGGAATGTCCTTATATGATTATGCAAATGAACAGTCTATGGAAAAGGATGGTACCCGTCTCCTGGCTAAATTAGGAACTGATAATACATATGCAATCGCTGTAACACAGGAAGTAGCAGACAAGTATAATCTTAGCACAGTAACTGATCTTGTATCTGTAGCAGGAGAGCTTGTTTTTGGTGCTGAACATGAGTTTTTTAGTGAGGAGGGTAGCATGAAGTTTAATCCTTTCTCTAAATTCTATGGACTGGAATTTAAAGAAGCTAAGTCAGTAGACCTTGGATTAAAATACTCTGCAGTAGAAAATGGTATGCTGGATGT
>CAZDWP010000107.1:0-6679 GCA_964508985.1 uncultured Herbinix sp.
CTAAGTCAAGATCCATCGACTCTACAATATAGGTGTTGCCAATTTCAGCACTTGTTAGTGTCATCCTAATCTTCCTCCAATTAGTTATGTAGGTTATAATGTTTATTGATAATAATTCTCATTTGCTATTATACATCCTGTCGCTTTCTCTGTCAATATATATTTATTAGTAAATGTTAATTATATAACATGCTTAAATGTTTTTTAAGTTTCTTACAATAAAAAAACCGGATAACACATGGTCTTATCCAGTTAATATCTGTAAATCACTATATTGTTTATCTAATAACTAAATAATTATGACAAGGGAACCGTCCCCCTGTCACCACCTGTCAACCTGTCTTAGGATCTCTTTGAGAATATGCAACCGCAATAATCCTGACGGTATAATCCATATTCATCTGATAACTCAATTGAACGCTTGTAACCATTGCGCTTCTTAAAATCAGAGGGGAGAAATAATACATCGTATATCGATGCCAACTCCTCACCAATCTCATTTAGCTTACTTGCATTCTTATGGGGACTTATGGTAAGTGTCGTCGTAAAAAATTCATATCCGCCTTCACTTGCTGCCTTGGCCGCCTCTTCAAGTCTCATGCGATAGCAAATGGCACATCTGTCGCCACCCTCAGGATCATTCTCATGCCCCTTAATCAGTTCATAATATTTCTGAGGCTCATATTCTCCACCAACAAATAAAATAGGGTTCTTTAGGGACATAGATTGAATCAAGTTCTCCTGCTCCTTAAATCTTCTTATGTATTCATCCTCAGGATAGATGTTAGGATTATAGTAATATACAGTAATAGCAAAGTAATCAGACAAATATTCCAGTACATAAGAGCTACAAGGCGCACAACAACTATGTATCAACAGAGTAGGAACTTTAGACGTTCCTCCTGCTTCAATTTCCTTTATTATTTTATCAAGCTCTAATTGATAATTCATATGACAGCTCCTATATAAGTTCAAGTTTTTTCAGAACGTTTTCAAACTTCATCAGATTAATTGGTTTTCCTGCATAAGCCGTACAGCCAAGTTCAAAAGCTTTCCTTACATTCCTACGCTCATTTAAAGCAGTAGTCATGATAATCTTAGCTCTTTCCCCTTCGGGAATTCCTAATTCATCCTCTTTCTCTCTAATCTTTTTTAGTGTTTGATAACCATCAAGCACTGGCATCATGATATCAAGACAAATCAAATCATAGCCCTCGTTCTCTTCTAGCGCCATAGAAAAAGCATCCACAGCTTCCATACCGTCTACGGTGATATCACATTCACCAAATTTCGATAAGAATTTTAACATAAACTTTCTGCTTGTAAAGTCATCCTCTACAATCAAAATTTTCAATATATTCTCCTCCTGTTCCCAGCATATTCTAGTGATAGCAGAATAGGTCATTTGACCCAGCCCATATAAGTATCATAAAACAAATTCCAGTAAAAGAAAAGGACAAAATGGTATTATTTGTTTGCTTTATTCTACTTTATTCTGCTTTATCTGTCATTTATATAGGTTTCCAGGAACTCAAAAAGCTTATCCATCTGTTGTTTTGTGCCTATTGTTATCCTCAGATAGTTATTAATTCTTGGTAAATTGAAATATCGTACATATATATTGTTTTCCCTTAATGCCTCATATAGTTCTTTTGCCGCTATAAATTCATGAGTAACAAATAAGAAATTAGCTCCCGATAAAGGATAAGAAAACCCCAGTCTTTTAAAAGCTTTCTCCGAATATTTCCGTAGTTCTATAATGTCATGAATTTTCTCATAAAAATATTCCTTATCCTTTACTCCTTCCACTCCTGCTATTATAGCAGTATGGTTTAAGGTATAGGAGTTAATAGAATACTTTACATCGCTTAATGCCTTTATCAGCTTCTTACTTCCTATGGCATATCCAATTCGCATGCCAGCCATTGACCTTGACTTAGAAAATGTCTGAACAACAAGTAGATTCTCATATCGACTTGTTAATGACAGAGCAGATTCCTTAGCAAAGTCTATATAAGCTTCATCTATAATAACTATTGAGTTCGAATTATGGGACACAATATCCTCAATGGTAGAAGTCTCTTCATATATTGATGTAGGAGCATTTGGATTGGCAATTATAATACCTCCATTGTCCTTATAATAATCCTCCTTGACTATTCTAAAGTCCTTATCAAGAGGCTGCGTTTTATAGGGAATATTATAAAGCTCACACCAGACAGGATAGAAGGAATATGTGATGTCGGGAAAAAGAATAGGTTTGTCAGAATTAAAAAATGTCAAAAATGCCATAGCCAACACATCATCTGAGCCCACTCCAACAAATACTTGTTCTTTATCCACCTCATAGAACCTAGAAAGCTCATCCACTAAAAGCCCTATAGACGGATCGGGATAAAGTCTTAGGCTATCTGCATCTAAGTTATTCAAAACTCTTTTGACTCCCGGTGCGGGGGGATAAGGATTCTCGTTCGTATTTAACTTTATTATTGATTTATTCTTTGGTTGCTCGCCCGGAACATATGGCGTTACTCTCCTTATGTTGTCTTCCCAAGTATTCTTTACCTCCATGGCTTAGCACTTCCCTCCCATTAATTTATACTTATCTTTATATCTTTTCATTGAGATAGATATTTATTCTTATCTTTCAGATATTCACTAGCCAGCTTACTAAAGCCTGGTAGTGACCGTTCTATCATACTATAATCCACACAATATGCAATTCTTACATATCCGGGACATCCAAAGGAGGAACCTGGAACTACTAAAATATTATGCTTCTTTGCTTCTTGTGCAAATTTCTTATCATCCTCTTCTAAAGCTTTAACAAAGAGATAGAATGCTCCCTGAGGCTTTACACATTCATATCCGTAAGATAAAAGACTTTTATAAAGAAGCTCTCTATTTCTGTTATAGACTTCCACATCCACCTTGACATCCAGGCATCTTGCTACAGCCCTTTGAATAAGAGAGGGGGCATTAACAAAGCCAAGTATACGGGTTGCCACATTGACCGCAGATAATAAATTCTCACAATCATCTACCTCGTTTGGTATTACCAGATAGCCTATGCGTTCACCGGGAAGTGATAGGGACTTACTGAATGAATAACCCACAATGGTATTTCTATAATATTTAGTGAGATAAGGAACCTTTACACCGTCATATACCAATTCCCTATAAGGCTCATCGGAAATTAAATATATGGATGTGTTATATTCAACTTGTTTTTTATTAAGTATTTCAGCCAATTTACTTATGGTCTTCTCTGAATATACCACCCCGGCAGGATTATTTGGAGAGTTAATTATTACCGCCTTTGTTCTATCGGTAATCTTGTCTTCAAATTCATCCAGATTCGGTTGAAAGTCGCTGGTATTTGGCGATATAGCTATAAGGGTGCCATCATAATTACTGACATAATTTCGGTATTCACCGAAGTAGGGGGCAAATGTAATAACCTCATCAGTAGCATTTAGTAGGGATTTTAATATAACATTTAATCCACCAGCAGCACCTACGGTCATAATAATATTATCTGAATTAAAGTCAGTTCCAAAATTATTATTTATTGATAAAGCAATGCTTTCTCTGACATCCTCGTGACCTGAATTGTTCATATAACCATGGATTTTACCAGGTGCTTCCTCATTAAGTACATCTATAAGCGCTTCCTTAATCTGATCAGGAGGCTCTACATTTGGATTTCCAAGACTAAAATCATATACATTTTCAGGACCGTATATATCAGCAAGTCGCTTTCCCTCTTCAAACATTGCACGAATAACCGAACTGTTCTTAACAAATTCCATCATCTTATCAGAAATCATAAAATCTCCTCTTTCTTCCAAATTATTAATGTGATTCTTTTATATGTGATTCTTTTATATACCTATATAATATATAAGACAGCTGTCACATATAGAGATTCGTGACAGCCTAAAATTTTACTGACATAAAACTAATATTCAATTATATTTATTATCTGAAGCGGATATCAAGATAAGATTTTACGATTTCTACACATTTATCAAATCCAAGCTGGCTGCTGTTTAAGCATAGATCATAATTCTTGGCATCTTCCCAATTTCTGCCGGTATAGTATTCATAATACTCAGCCCTATGCTTGTCAATAGATTCTATCTGCTTTTCAATGTCTTTCTCATTATTTCCGGTCATTTCCTTAAGGGTCTTGATACAAGTCTGTAAAGGTGCATGGACAAACACCTTGACAACATTTTCATTATCCTTAAGGATATAGTCAGCAGCACGGCCTACAATAACACAGGAACCTTGCTCGGCCAACTCCTTAATAATCTTAGCCTGATAGTTAAACAGGTTATCGTTGGATACAAAATCATCACTGTCAGGAGGAATTAACTCCCCCTTATATGTTTTACGTGCAATCTTGAAAAGAAGACTTTTTTTAAGCTTCTCATCTGCCTTTGCAAATAATTGCTCGTTTATTCCACTGTCATCTGAAGCCAGCCTTAAAAGCTCACGATCATAATAATGTACGCCAAGCTCCTCTGCTAACATTTTTCCAATAGTTCTGCCTCCGCTGCCATAACCTCTAGCTATTGTAATCACATATTTGCTCATACATCTCACCTTCCTGAAAGCTGGCGAAGCCAACTCATTTATTCACCTAGATATGCCTTTTTCACTGATTCATCGTTCATTAGTTCCTTAGCATCACCCTCTAATACAGTTTTCCCGGTCTCTAAAACATAAGCTCTATGGGCAATAGATAAGGCTTTCTTTGCATTCTGTTCTACTAAAAGTACTGTTGTTCCACTCTTATTAATACTCTTAATAATATCAAATACCTCTTCAACTAGAATAGGTGACAAACCCATTGACGGCTCATCCATCAATATTATCTTAGGCTTAGACATAAGTGCTCTTCCCATAGCAAGCATCTGCTGCTCACCGCCGCTTAATGTTCCTGCCATCTGACCTCTGCGCTCCTCAAGTCTTGGAAATCTCTTAAATACCTGCTGCAGCGTAGCTGATATCTCGTTCTTGTCACTTCTGGTATATGAACCCATCAGAAGATTCTCATATACAGTCAGCTGAGAAAATACTCTTCTTCCCTCAGGAACATGCGCCAATCCCATAGATACTATTTTATGAGCTGGAACCTTCCTCAAATCAGCTCCATCATAAAGTATCTCCCCCTGCTTAGGTGAAATTAATCCCGTAATGGTATGCAAAATTGTTGTCTTTCCCGCACCATTTGCACCAATTAAAGCAATGATTTCACCTTCATTTACATTAAAGGAGATGCCTTTAATAGCCTGAATAACACCATAATAAACTTGTAAGTCTTTAACCTCTAACATACCAATTCTCCTCAACAATAGGATTTTTATATATACTACAACGGAGAATTTTTCTCCTCAACAATAGGATTTTTATATATACTACAACGGAGAATTTTTCTCCTCTTTTCTCAAGATGTAATTTGCTCCAAGGACGACGCAGGAACAAACTTGTAAAAGTTAAAAACGCTCTATTTTCAACTTATTCACCTAAGTATGCCTTGATTACCTCTGGATCATTTAAAACATCCTGTGGTAGTCCATTAGCCAGCTCTATACCAAAGTTTAGCACAAATATCTTCTCACAGATTCCTGCGACAAGCTTCATGTCATGCTCTATAAGTAATATAGTTACGTCATATTTTTCCCTAACCAGCCTTATTGTATCCATAAGCTCCTCTGTCTCCGAGGGGTTCATGCCGGCAGCCGGTTCATCCAATAGTAGTAGTTTGGGATCGGTTGCCAGTGCTCTAGCTATCTCCAATTTTCTCTGCTTGCCATAGGGCAGATTAGATGACAGAATCTTCGCGTCCTTATCCAAGTCAAATACCTTGAGTATTTCATATGCCTGCTGATTCATTACCTTCTCTTTTTTAAAATATGATGGTAAGCGAAGAATACCAGAAAATGAAGAGTATTTATTGTTATTATGAAGACCACACTTAACATTATCTAAGACAGACATATTCTTAAACAACCTAATGTTCTGAAATGTTCTTGCAATACCAGCCTTATTTATCCCGATAGTACTAAGTCCTGTTATATTCACACCGTCTAAAAATATTTGTCCCATATCAGGCTTATATACACCTGTAAGCAGGTTAAACACCGTTGTCTTTCCGGCACCGTTAGGTCCTATAAGGCCGTATAATTCTCCTTTATTTATAGTTATACTGAAGGAATCAACTGCGTGTAAACCACCAAAGGAGATACCTATGTTTTTTACTGATAACATTTCCATGGTTACGCCTCCTTCTTAGTCTTAAAAATTCTCTTAATAAACTGGTTAATTAGGCCTTTAAGAGGATATTTTTTTCTCCAATTTATACAGGCAGGTGACCAGTTAAAAATCATCATCACTATAAGAACAATTGCATATATCAGCATTCTGTAATTCTTCAAGAATCGAAGGTATTCTGGCAACAGCGTAAGAATTACAGCCGCTATCATAGACCCACGTATATTACCCATTCCACCAATAACAACAAATACTAAAATCATTATGGACATATTATATCCAAATCTGCCCGCTTCAAGTGTAGTGATATTATGTGAGTAAATAACACCTGCCACCCCTGCCAGGGTTGCCGATATGGTAAATGCTAAAATTTTATATTTAGTAATATCTATACCTA
>CAZDWP010000108.1:0-6534 GCA_964508985.1 uncultured Herbinix sp.
AATGGTTAAATTTCAAAAGGGGCTGTCGCTTTAACGATTGAAAAATCGTGAAGCGGCAGCCCCTTTTTGTTATTTGACCATAAGCTATTTCTTTGTAATATATCCTTGGGCTTTTAGAAGCTCGGCTATCAAGACCGCTCCACCAGCTGCACCACGAACAGTATTATGGGATAAACCTACGAATTTATAATCATACACACTGTCCTCACGAAGTCTTCCCAGTGTTACACCCATTCCCTTCTCATAGTCTCTATCAAGCTTTGCCTGTGGGCGATTATCATCTTCGAAATATTTAATGAACTGCTTAGGTGCACTTGGAAGCTCAAGCTCCTGTGGCACTCCCTTGAATTCATTCCAAGCCTTAATTATTTCTTCCTTTGTTGGCTTTTTCTCAAAGCTAACAAATACTGCTGCTGTGTGTCCGTCTGATACAGGTACGCGTAAACACTGGGTAGTAATAACAGGCTCATTGGCCTTTACTATTTGCCCATCCTCCACCTTTCCCCATATTCTTAGGGGTTCCTGTTCACTTTTTTCTTCTTCTCCTCCAATATAAGGAATAACGTTATCTAGCATCTCAGGCCAATCATGGAAATTCTTGCCAGCACCGGATATTGCCTGATATGTGGTTGCTACAACCACCTTAGGCTTATACTCCTTAAGAGCATGTAATGCGGGAGCATAGCTTTGTATTGAACAGTTAGGCTTTACCACAATAAATCCTTTGTCTGTTCCCAGACGCTTTTTCTGAGCCTCAATAACATTAAGATGCTCGGGATTCATCTCGGGTACAACCATGGGAACATCAGGTGTCCATCTATGTGCACTGTTGTTAGATACTACCGGTGTACCTGTCTTAGCATACGCTTCCTCAATAGCCTTTATTTCATCCTTTGTCATGTCTACTGCAGAGAATACAAAGTCAACGCTTCCGGCTACTTCCGATATCTCATTAACATTCTTTACTATTAATTTTTTTACCTTATCAGGCATAGGTGTACTCATCTTCCATCTATCAGAGACAGCCTCTTCATATGTCTTTCCGGCACTTCTAGGACTTGCAGCCACTAAAACCACCTCAAACCAGGGATGGTTATCAAGCAGGGATATAAAACGCTGTCCTACCATTCCGGTACCTCCAAGGATACCCACTCTCAATTTTTCCATATCTTTCCTCCAATGTTGTTCTTGTGTGACAGACATTTGTCTTTCTAGTAAGTATACTATACTCTTATTTATAAAAAAATCAACACTTTTTTCTAATTTTCTTAAATTTTGTTGATTCTGTTAGTAAAAATACATTATAGTAAAAATATTCAGCACTTTTAACAAGTGATATGCTATATAATCCATAGCCTATAGCATAACTAATTGATTAAGCTCGACTGATATTCCTTTAGTATGGATTCTAAGTCCTCGATACTCTCTATTTCGCTTATTCTACCTCTTAATTTCGCAGATCCAGGGAATCCCGAGGTGTACCAAGCGACATGCTTTCGCATTTCCCTCATTCCAGTATATTCACTTTTGTATTCTATGGCTAATCGGCAGTGACGAAGCATCATATCCATTACCTCTATGAATTCAGGCTTTGGCTTTAAATCTCCATTCTCAAGATAAGCTTTAATCTGCTCAAATATCCACGGATTACCTCTCGCTCCTCTTGCTATCATAATACCGTCGCATCCGGTCTGAGTAAGCATATTTTGTGCATCATATGGCGTTACCACATCACCACTACCTATCACCGGAATAGACAGGACTTCCTTTACCTGACGGATTATATCCCAATCCGCCTTACCACTATAATATTGGTCTCTTGTCCGTGCATGAACTGCCACTGCAGCAGCACCGTTTTGCTCGGCTATCCTTGCTATTTCTACAGCATTTATATTGTCCTTGGTAAATCCTTTCCGTATCTTTACCGTTACAGGCTTTTTTGTTGCTCTTGCTACTTTATTTACGATTTCCCCTACAAGATGAGGGTTTGTCATAAGAGCAGAGCCCTCTTTGTTATTTACCACCTTTGGAACCGGACAGCCCATATTAATATCAAGAATATCAAATTCCATATGATCAATCTGCCTTACGGCATCAGCTAATATATCAGGATCAGAACCAAAAAGCTGTACGGCCACAGGTCGTTCTACATCGCTTATTGTTAAAAGATTCTTTGTGTTTTTGTTATCAAATCTTATACCCTTGGCAGAAACCATCTCCGTATATACTAGATCCACGCCCTTTTCCTTGCATAATAAACGAAATGGCAGGTCAGTTACCCCCGCCATTGGACCCAGACTCAAATTTCCTTTTATCTCAACATTGCCTATAAAAAAGCTCATTCTTACTCCACTCCGGTTATTTGATTTTATTTTTATCCGTTATTAGCTTTAAGCCCTTCAGTAACAAATCAGGATCATATATATGGATTACATCGGTATTATCCGCAATGATTCTTCCCAGCCCGCCTGTAGCTACTACCGTACATTTATCAAGACCGGCTTCTTTGATCATTCTTTTAATAATATATTCAGTCTGACCTATACAACCAAATACAAGTCCCGCCTGAATACTTGTTACTGTATCCTTAGCCAAAATTGTATCCGGAATAGCAATCTCCACCTCAGGAAGCTTGGCGGTATCTGCCCACATAGCATTGGCAGACATTTTTAGACCGGGACCGGTTACTGCTGCTATTAAAGAGCCGTCCTCCGTAATAAGGTCGTATTTGTTAGCTGTTCCAAAATCAGCTACTATAACGGGACCACCATAGGTCTCATATGCCCCTACAGCATCTGCTACTCTATCTGCTCCCACTTCCTTGGGATTTGGTATCGGAATTTTGATTCCTGTTTTGGTGCCTACACCGATTGTTAATGGTATTAGGCCTAAATACTTCTTGATTCCCGATACTAGGGAATAGTTAACTCTAGGCACAACGGATGAAATTGCAACAGTCTCTATATCAGCCTTGTTTATTCCTTTCAAGTTCAGAAGATCGGCCACAAAGAGTCCATATTCATCTGAAGTTCTGTTAATCTGAGTAGTCAGACGAAATTTCGCTTTTATTTCATTTCCATCAAAGACACCCATAGTAATATTAGTATTTCCGACATCTATTACAAATATCATATAAACAACCAGCCTTTCTTCATAGTCTAGTTCGCAGATTACAGAAGATCTGATGCATCCTCATTCAGGAAAAACACCTTATAAAAAACCTCGACGGCTTCGAAAAGCTCCTTCTTTGTTCTCTGAATTTCCTTTATTTTAAGTGCGCTTCCGATTTCATCATGATAAAAGTCCCCTTCATCTACATCAACCTTAAGAAGTAAGGTTCCGTCCTCATCAAATTCCAAGGATAATATACCACCCACATCCTCTGTAAACAGAACGCACATTATTTGTAGCTCTTGTTTAATCTGCTCGGGAAGTGCTTGAAAATCATCATTTAGATAAAACTTCTTCTCATAAGCACTGCTTGCACAAAGTACAACTCTATCTTGATACATCGGTAAGCTCCTTATTATATATGTGTTATTATTCTTTAATAATTGCCC
This sequence comes from uncultured Herbinix sp., assembly GCA_964508985.1. Lineage (GTDB taxonomy): Bacteria > Bacillota > Clostridia > Lachnospirales > Lachnospiraceae > Mobilitalea. Next base: position 3,561 of record CAZDWP010000108.1, read on the forward strand.
AGTGTGGCTACCATAATAGCCTTGATGGTATGCATGCGATTCTCTGCCTGATCAAATATAACACTGCTATATTTTTCAAAGACATCATATGTTATCTCATTACCCTTAACTGCAGGCAGACAATGCAGTACGATTGTATTGTCTTTTCCTGTCTTCTTAAGAAGCCCCTCATTCACTTGATATGGTTTAAGTATATTTATCCGCTTGGCAGCTAAAGCCTCTTCGCCCATGGAACACCATACATCGGTATAAATGGCATCTGCACCCTCTACGGCCTCAACCTTATCGGTAATCGTGATATTGCCACCTGAAGTCTTCGTATATTCCTTACAAATACTAATAAGCTCTCCATCGGGCCACAATGATTTAGGAGATAGAATGGTCATGTTTATTCCCATCTTCGATGAGCCAATCAAAAGGCTATTAGCCATGTTGTTACGTCCATCTCCCACATACACCAGTTTTAACCCTTCAAGCTTACCAAACTGCTCTTTTAATGTCAAGAAGTCGGCAAGAATTTGTGTGGGGTGATAGCTGTCAGTCAGACCATTCCATACAGGAACACCGCTATACTTAGCTAACTTTTCCACATTTTCATGGGAAAATCCTCGAAATTGTATTCCATCAAACATTCTTCCAAGGACCCTTGCTGTGTCCTCTATACTTTCCTTATGGCCAAGCTGAATATCATCACTTCCTAAATATTCAGGATGTCCTCCTTCGTCGATACAACCTATGGTAAAGGAGCATCTGGTTCTAGTAGAAGGCTTTTCAAATATCAAGGCAACGTTCTTGCCCTTAAGGCTGTCTCCAAGTATCCCTTTACTCTTTTTATCCTTTAGCTGCTTAGCCAAGCTAAGTAAATAGTCAATTTCATCAGGAGTATAATCCTTTAATGTTAAAAAACTTCGTCCCCTCAAATTCATACTCTACCTCCAATAGATTCATTTATATTTATTAATAAATAATGATTATTTATACATTAATATAATTTTATCCTAATGTCAAGAAAATTCTGCCCAAGTAACTGTTTTTTTAAAATGTTACTTGGGCAGATTAAGTTTTTATTCATTATTGCCAGATTTATTCATCAGGTTCTGTTCCAGAATTTCCTTTGATATCTTCTTATACAGAAGCGCTTGTTCATATTCTTCCCTATATTTCAAGACGCTCTCCTCTTCATTGCTTCCGATACGCCATGCCCTGCTATTCTCAAATACCTCTTCTCTGGATATCTGGAATATCACATCATTGTTTGCAAAGGAACCCTCGAAAAGATAGGTTGTAAAGGCTACGAATCCTTCACTAGAGTTAACAATATCCTGACCTAAAACCAATTTATTATCTAGGGTTAAGCCCATAATATTAGCCATTGTAGGAAGAAAATCTATCTGTCCTCCGGTTGTATGAATAGTTTCATTTATATCGCTGTTAGGAATGTGTATAAGCATTGGTATATTAAGCATCTCGTCATAATCATAATCTCTTCCGATGAAATTACTAACGCTTTCTCGAACATCCTCCATGCCGCAGTTTAAGCCATGATGATCTCCATAAAGTGCAATCACTGTATTATCATATATGCCTGCTGCTTTCAAATCTGAGATAAATTGTCCGATTGCCTCATCAGTATAACGAACGGTCTGCAAGTAGGAACCGAACTTCGTATCTATATCCTCTTCTATAAGCTCCAAAGACTTATACTCATCGTCCATATAATAGGGGTGATGATTTGTTAGCGTGATTACAAATGAAAAGAATGGATTTTGCTGCTCCTTAAGTATAGGAACAAGCTGGCTAAACATTGACTTATCTGATATACCCATTCCTATAATTTCATCCTGCTTTAAATCCTCCATGCTGATATAGTCCTCAAAACCCTGGTATGGATATGCAGCCTCCCTATTCCAGAAGTCTCCCTTATATCCGTGAACAGCAAAGGCACTATATCCCTGTTCTCTCATCAACCAAGGAAGTCCATGAAATGTATTATCCTCATATAGCCGATATATCTCTCCATCCATCAAGGGATATATACTGTTAAGTGATGTGAACTCAGCATCAGCGGTATTTCCCTTACCTGTATTTGAATAGTACTGATCAAAGTATATGGTATTATCCTTAATAAACCTGTTCAAGTTAGGAGTTATCTCCTGACCATTATATTGAGCATTTATCACAAAGTCCTGGAAAGCCTCCAGCTGAATAACCACCAGATTTTTACCCTTTCCCATCTCATAATATATGGGCATTATAGGTTCCTGAACCTTATCTGCGACAACCTCAAGTATCTCTTCCTCATCCATCTCGTTCTTTACTAGATTATCTGTGATAGTTTCATAGAGATCACCCACATGATTTGTAAAGAACTCCATACTATTAACTCTTGCTACTGCCGCTGAGCTAAAGGGATTTGCTATCATAGTAAATATAATCATAGTTAATAAGTAAAATGCCAGCTTAAGCTCCCTATGTATAGCCGGTTTCATATTACTAAACTTTTGTGAATACTTCTTAAAAAAGTTATATACAAAGGGGATATCCACAAACAAAAGAAAGCTAGCCGGAATAAGTGTGGCTATAAAGCTATCCGGTACAGCTGCGACCGCCTTTGCCTGCCATAGTTGTCTAACTGATACTGTCTGATTATAATAGTTATAATACATCGTATCAGCAAACATAAGTAGGCTTAACAGGCTGTACACTATAAAAAATATACCTTGCTTTCGCTTTAAACCGCATCTTCCGAAAAGCATAAGTATTATTGCCCAGACTACCATACTCATTAATATTAGTATAAGCTCCATACGATTAACATCGATTAGGGCATAATAAACCATCATCTTTATGGCAAATAAAGCTGATATACAATATGGTGATAATATAAGTTGTTTTATTTTCTTCAAGTCTCTCACCTACATTCATAATACAGTACCTGTAATTCATTTACATATTGGTTCATTAAGATAATATA
>CAZDWP010000109.1:0-6528 GCA_964508985.1 uncultured Herbinix sp.
CATTTATTAAAGGAGAACTAAACTATGTACAAAAGTTATTCAATGGAACTAGCCGGCAGAACACTTACAGTAGATATTGGTAGAGTTGCAGCACAGGCTAACGGAGCTGCTTTGATGCATTATGGTGATACAGTTGTATTATCTACAGCTACAGCATCCGATAAGCCAAGAGAAGGAATTGATTTCTTTCCCTTAAGTGTTGAGTATGAAGAGAAACTTTATGCAGTGGGTAAAATCCCAGGTGGATTTATTAAGAGAGAGGGTAGACCTTCAGAGAACTCTATTCTTACATCTCGCGTTATTGACCGTCCTATGAGACCTTTATTTCCACATGATTATAGAAATGACGTAAGCTTAAATAATCTTGTGCTCTGTGTTGATCAGGATTGCCCTCCTGAGATTACAGCTATGCTGGGCTCATCTATTTCAACCGCTATTTCAGATATTCCTTTCGATGGTCCGATAGCTTCTACAGTTGTAGGCTTAGTAGATGGAGAGTTTGTATTTAATCCTAATTCCGAGCAGAGAGAAAAATCAGAAATGGCCCTTACTGTAGCTTCTACTGAAAAGAAGATTGTTATGATAGAAGCGGCAGCTAATGAAATACCCGAGGATAAGATGATTGAGGCTATATATGCTGCCCATGATCTTAACAAAACTGTTATTGAATTTATTAATAAGATTGTTGCTGATTGTGGTAAGCCTAAGCATGATTATACCAAATCTGAGCTTCCTGAAGGATTATTTGATGATATGGTTGCTTTTATCACTAACGATGCAATGGAAAAGGCTGTATTTACCGATGAGAAGCAGGTTAGAGAGAGTAATATTAGAGAAATTACCGAGAAATTAGAAGCTCGCTATGAAGAGGAGCATCCTGAATGGCTTAGCTCTTTAGGTGAAGCAATATATCAATTCCAGAAGAAGACTGTCCGTAAGATGATTCTAAGGGATGGTAAGCGTCCAGATGGTAGAAAGCTTGACGAGATCCGTAAGCTTACAGCTGAGGTTGATATTTTACCCAGAACTCATGGTTCAGGTATGTTTACTCGTGGTCAGACACAGGTATTAACTATAACAACCTTAGGAGCTTTAGCTGAAACCCAAAGACTCGATGGTATTGATGAAAATGAGACTGGAAAGCGTTATATGCATCATTACAATTTCCCCTCATATTCAGTAGGTGAGACAAGACCTTCAAGAGGTCCCGGAAGACGTGAAATAGGTCATGGAGCTTTAGCTGAAAAGGCTTTGATACCTGTTCTTCCTTCTGAAGAAGAATTCCCATATGCTATTCGTACCGTTTCCGAGGTAATGGAGTCTAACGGCTCAACATCTCAGGGAAGTATCTGTGCATCCACATTGTCATTGATGGCTGCAGGTGTTCCTATAAAGGCTATGGTTGCAGGTATATCAGTTGGTCTTGTTACTGGAGATTCCGATGATGATTATACGATTCTTACTGATATTCAAGGTCTTGAGGATTTCTTCGGAGATATGGACTTTAAGGTTGCTGGTACCCATAAGGGTATCACAGCAATACAAATGGATCTTAAGACTGACGGCCTAACCAGAGATGTTGTTGAGAAGGCTATATATAGAACAAAGGAAGCAAGGACCTATATCATTAATGATATTATGGCGCCTGTTATCTCAGAGCCTAGACCTGAGGTTGGTCCTTATACACCTAAGATTGTTCAGATTAAGATTGATCCTTCTAAGATTGGTGAAGTAGTAGGCCAAAGAGGTAAGACAATCAATGCAATAATCGAAAGAACCGGAGTCAAGATAGATATTAACGATGAAGGCGCTGTGTCAATTTGCGGTGTTGATAAGGAAAGCATAAATGAAGCATTAGAAATTGTACAGATGATCGTTACCGAATTTGAAGAAGGAAAGAATTATGAAGGTAAGGTTATTAGTATTAAGGAGTTTGGTGCTTTCATAGAATTTGCTCCTGGCAAAGAAGGCTTGGTTCATATTTCCAAGATATCTAAGCAAAGAGTTGAGCATGTTGAAGATGTTCTTACCTTAGGCGAAAAGGTTAAGGTAGTATGCTTAGGACAGGATAAGATGGGACGAGTTTCATTTAGCATAAAGGACGTTAAAGAAAACTAAATCTTAATATTTAAGCGGTACCTCATACGGTACCAGGTACCAAATCAATTGGTACCTGGTACCGTTTTTAATCAAACTCTAATTGTTATTTGTTTGACATAAGATATAAATTGGTTTAATATGGTTATAATATGTTTGGTTTTATAAAACTTAACAAATATGGGAGGTTATTTCATGAAAAAAAGATTTCTTTCATTATTACTAATGATATCAGTGTTAATTACAGTATTACCTGCTAACAGCGTATTTGCACAAGATGCGGATTTAGCACAGCCGAGTTTTAGCCAATGGGCAATGGATGATTTGGTTGTTGGAGATACATATGGTATATATCCTCAGAGCTGGTATCAAAAGGATATGCAGGCTCCGATTACTCATGGACAGCTTAGGGGTTTATTGGCGGGTATACGACTAAAGATTTATGATACGGATCGTATTGTTGACTATAATGAGCAAAGATACAAGCTGAAAAACAATATGTCGGTCAAAGAGGTGCTAGAATTTTTATATATTTTAATTTCAGACTATGAATTCGACGGTGATATAGGTATTACTGATAATGGCAAAGCCTTGGATTATATGGCCAAGTATGGAATATTTACTGGTGAAGAAGGAGAGCTTTCTTTAAAGGAGAAATGTACGATTGAGCAAGCTTGTGTTATTGCTACCAGGTTAATCACTCATTTGTATGATGCTCTTGATGTTGCTAGTAAGGGCTTTCTATGGGAAATTCAATCAGGAGAGAATACTGTATATTTATTAGGTTCTGTCCATATGGCGAATTATGATATATATCCATTTAGTAATGAGATGCTTGAAGCATTTGCCAAATCCAATGTACTCGGTGTAGAGCTAGATATGGTTAATCCCGCTCAGGATGCTAATACACTTTTATTGCAGTATGGTGTATATGCGGATGGCACGACCTTAAAAGACCATGTGTCTGCAGAGACCTATGAGAAGACAGTTCAGGTAGCAGCTAACTTTGGATATACCGAGGAAATAATATCAATGTTTAAGCCTTGGACCATTTTCACAATATTTTCTTCATTAACAAATAGTACAACAGCCTCTTTGGAGGAAGCGACAGTAGCTGCATCACTTGGAATAGACATGAAGTTTACGGTAGATGCTTATTTAACTGGAAAACCCGTTGTAGAGCTTGAGGGATATGATTTACAGCTAAAAATGCTTGATAGCTTTTCTGATGAGTTGGCTGAATATTTGCTTGAAGGCACCATGGATTCTATATCTAGTATAATGACAGGAGAAGTGACCGGTGGTGATGAAGCGCTTAATATAATACTGGATTATTGGCATAGAGGCGATGTGGATGGTTTCATGAGAGATATTGCTCCGCTATTGGTAGCTGCTGAAACTCCCGATATGGGAGAAGAGGATAAGGAAGTTGTACGACTTATGGAGGAGTATTATAACAAGATATTTACAGAAAGAGATAAGGGAATGGCTGAAAAGATTGATGGTTTCTTAAAAGCAGATGGAAGCACCACATACTTTGTAGTGGTAGGCTCCGGTCATTACATAAGTAATAATTCCGTTCTCGACATCCTAAAGGATATGGGTTATGAGATAAATCAAATTAAATAATTTATATAAAATAAAAAGGACTTACGCCATATGGTGCAAGTCCTTTTTACCTGAGTTCAAATATTAGTGTTATGCAAGGATTAGGTGAAAATATATTACAACAAATATTACTGTTTTATGCATAGTCACGTACTCAATTGTTAAAAAAATAACAAATTTAGTATAACACAAGGAATAAGTAGTTTCAAGTATCTTTATTAAAAAATATGTATATAATTCATATAACTTAAAATTCATATGAAGATTGCCATTTTGATATGGATATGTTAAAATCACGCTTACATCTTACTTTTTGTAAGTTGATTTTGTAAAGCAGCGAGGAGGAGCCCAAAGTGACAAATGTTAGCACGTTATCTAATGGCATAACTGTTGTAATGGAGAATATGCCATATCTTAAAAGTGCATCCTTCGGTGTATGGGTCAGAGTAGGTTCCGCCAATGAGGATGAGAGTAACAATGGTATAGCACATATGATAGAGCATATGATGTTCAAGGGAACCAACAATCGTAATGCTAAGCAGATAGCAGATGAGATGGCAAGAATAGGTGGGAATATTAATGCCTTTACAAGTAAGGAATGTACCTCCTATTATGCGACTACGCTTAGCGAACATCTTCCGATGGCCATACAGATTATTGGTGATATGCTAAATAATTCACTGATTGATGAGAAGGCGTTAAAAAAGGAAAAGAGTGTTATTATTGAGGAAATAGATATGTATGAGGATTCTCCCGAGGACTTGGTTCATGAAATACTCCAGCAAAGAATCTGGAAGGGGCATCCCTTAGGATATATGATATCAGGAAGAAAAAGAATTGTTCGTAAGGTAAGTAGAGAACAAATCATTGATTTTATAGATGTATTTTATACCGGTGAAAATATTGTTATATCAATAGCGGGTAATTTCAATCAAAAAGAAATTTTGGCTCTAGTTGAAGAGGAATTCTGTGGAATTAAGCCAGTAAGTAATAGGGACATTCTTATTGAAAAACCCAAATACAATAAGGTAGTTGTTAAGAAGGATAAGGATATTGAGCAGTTTCATTTAAATATTGCATTTGACGGAATATCTTATCTTTCTGAGGAAAGATATGCTTTATCGGTACTAAACTCCATTCTTGGGGGAAGTGTAAGCTCGAGGCTATTTCAAAAAATCAGAGAGGATGCGGGACTTGCATATTCCATCTATTCATATGGGAGTTCATATAAGGATACAGGACTATTGCATATTTACGCGGCCATGAATCCAAACCAAAAGGACACTGTAATCAAAAAGATTCATACTATAATAGAAAGTCTGAAAAAAAAGGGTATTACCATGGAAGAGCTATCGATGACAAAGGAGCAGATTAAGACGGAGCTTATATTAGGAAGTGAAGGAGCCAGAAGTAGAATGAATGCTAACGGCAAATCAATGCTTAATAGGGGAAGACTTGTGCCATTAAATGAATTGCTTGATGGGATTGATAGTGTAAGCCTGGAGGATGTAAAGGGATTTGCTAATAAATATATGGATATTTCCGCTTTATCATTATCTATGGTCGGTAATATTAAATAAATGATAAATGGTTAGCTAATTTTTCGCATAGCCTATTTTTTGTACTTGACTTTATGTTCGGGAATGCTATAATTAACATCAATTAATAATTTATTAATTAAATACCTATAACACATTGATGAGACGAGTACTATGTGAAGGTCTACAGAGAGAGATACAATAGGTGGAAGTATCTTATTCCGAAATATAGGAAGACTACCTCGGAGTGGCCCTAATCCGGTCCGGTGATTCCGTTATAATCTAGTTGAGCGGGTGCTTTGGCACCAAATAGGGTGGAACCGCGACATATATATATTATGCTCGTCCCTTTCGATTTGGATCAAATCGAAAGAGGCGAGTTTTTTGATGGGACAAATCGGTACCAGGTACAAAGCGAATCGGTACCAGGTACAAAGTGAATCGGTACCAGGTACGAAAATAAGAAAGGAGTTTGGGATTTATGAAAATCACTTTAAAGGATGGCTCTGCTAAGGAGTATCCAAACAAAATGTCAGTATATGAGATAGCAAGAGATATCAGTGAAGGCCTTGCCAGAGTTGCTTGTGCCGCTGAGATTGATGGTAAGGTTGTGGACCTTAGAACTATAGTTGATAACGATTGTGAGTTGAATATTTTAACCTTTGATAGTGAGGGAGGAAAGGCTGCTTATCGTCATACGGCTTCACATGTATTAGCTCAGGCTATTAAGAGACTTTATCCAGAGGCTAAGCTTGCAATAGGACCTTCTATTGAGAACGGTTTTTACTATGATTTTGATATTGCTCCACTTGATAGGGCTGCCCTTGATGAATTGGAGAAGGAAATGAAGAAGATTATCAAGGAGGGTGCAGAGATTACTCGCTTTACTCTTCCTAGAGCTGAAGCTATAGCACTTATGCAGGAAAAGGATGAGCCTTATAAGGTAGAGCTTATCATGGATTTACCTGAGGATGAAGAGCTTTCGTTTTATCAGCAGGGAGATTTCGTGGATCTATGTGCGGGACCTCATCTGATGAGTACAAAGACTATTAAGGCAATCAAGCTCACTTCTTCATCAGGTGCTTACTGGAGAGGCTCTGAGAAGAATAAAATGCTTACGAGAGTATATGGTACTGCATACACGAAAAATGCTGATTTGGAAGCACATATTGAGCACCTTGAGGATATTAAGAAGCGTGATCACAATAAGCTAGGTCGTGAGATGGAACTATTTACTACGGTTGATGTAATCGGTCAGGGACTTCCACTTCTGATGCCTAAGGGT
>CAZDWP010000110.1:0-6343 GCA_964508985.1 uncultured Herbinix sp.
GTTATGTATCTGCTTATCCAAATGACGAGGATGCAAGGAGAGAAAAAACCTTTGTATATTCCAGATTAAATAACCAATGAAAGTGATAAGGGTGTAAAAAAAAGTATGGCTAAGCTTTACGATTTAGGAAATAAAGAGGAACGCTTCGTGTTGATTGGAGTGGCAGTTTCTGATAATGATGATACTAAGGAATCCCTGGAAGAGTTAAGTGAGTTAGTAGATACCGCCGGGGGCTTTACTGTGGGCACGATTGTGCAGAACAGGGAAAAGATACATCCATCAACCTATATAGGTAAAGGCAAGATAGAGGAAGTAAGGCAGATGGTTTTTGAAACGGATGCAACGGGTGTAGTATGTGATGATGAATTATCACCCATGCAGCTTAAGAATCTAGAGGATGCCTTACAGACAGGGGTTCTGGACAGAACCGTTCTTATTATGGATATATTTGCAAAGCGAGCAGTCACTAAGGAGGGTAATCTCCAGGTTGAGATAGCTCAGCTTAGGTATCGTTCAACTAGACTTATGGGTATGGGTAATATACTGTCAAGACTGGGAGGCGGAATTGGTACTAGAGGCCCAGGTGAGAAAAAGCTGGAGGTGGATCGTCGTCATATAAGAGATCGCTTATCCCAGCTAAAAAAGGAACTGGAAGACCTAGAAAAGAACAGAGAAACGGCAAGAAGCCTTAGAAGTCGAAGTAATATTCCCGTTATAGCCATTGTGGGCTATACCAATGCCGGTAAATCAACTTTAATCAACTATCTTACAAATGCAGATGTACTCGAAGAGGATAAGCTTTTTGCAACGCTTGATCCTACCACAAGAAATTATACCATGGAGAGTGGCCAGCAGGTGCTATTTACAGATACGGTAGGCTTTATTCGTAAGCTTCCCCACCATCTTATTAATGCATTTAGAAGCACCTTAGAGGAAGCAAAATATTCGGATATTATTTTACATGTAGTCGACTCTGTTAATCCCGATGCATATAAGCAGATGCATATAGTATATGATACATTGGACAACTTAGGCATTAAAGATAAGACGATTATTACTGTGTTTAATAAGCAGGATATGACCCTCGCAGAACAGATTTTGAAGGATTTTAAAGCAGACCATACTGTAAGGATATCTGCAAAGACTGGTATGGGAGTTGACAAGCTTCTTGAACTTATAGAGAAGGTGTTGATGGAGCAGAAGATTCTTATTGAAAATGTATTCCCTTATAATGAAGCTGGTAAGATTCAAACTATTCGAAAATATGGACAGCTATTGGAGGAAGAATTTAGACAAGATGGAATTTTTGTCAGGGCATATATATCAAAGGATGTTTATAGAGGTTTATAATAAATGGAAAAAGAGCTAAAGTATATGTAATACATGACATTATTATTATCTCTGTTATTCTGTCGACATTTTGTTAAAAAACATTATAGGCATTATTCACTAATTAATACTAGATATTGTGGAAGGTTAAATAAACCTGCATATATCTAGTATTTTTATATTGACTTAATATATTAATTCTGATAGTATTAAATCATTAGGATAAATGAATAAAATTCTCTGAATAATCAAAAAGGGAAGGGAGACTGTTACATATGATGATTAATGTTCTGAAAAGAGACGGCCAGGTTGGAGAGTTCAACCTACATAAGATAAGTGAAGCTATTACAAAAGCATTTAAGGCCACAGAAAAGATTTATACTGATGAAATTATCAGTTTACTTTCACTACGAGTTACAGCAGATTTCCAGGAAAAGATTAAGGAAAACAAAATTCATGTGGAAGATATTCAGGATAGTGTCGAGCATGTTCTTGAGCAAACAGGTTATACCGATGTTGCAAAGGCATATATTCTTTACCGTAAGAATAGAGAAAAAATCCGTAACATGAAATCTACAATTCTTGACTACAAAGATACTATTAATAGCTACGTGAAGGAAGAGGATTGGAGAGTCAAGGAAAACTCTACTGTTACATACTCAGTAGGCGGTTTGATTTTACATAACTCAGGAAAAGTAACAGCCAACTATTGGCTGTCTGAAATATATGATGAAGAGATTGCGAGTGCTCATCGTAACGCTGATATACATATTCATGATTTATCCATGCTGACAGGTTACTGCGCAGGATGGTCTTTAAATCAACTTATAAAAGAAGGCTTAGGCGGAATACCCGGCAAGATTACATCATCTCCCGCAAGTCATTTATCTACTCTGTGTAATCAGATGGTTAATTTCCTTGGAATTATGCAGAACGAATGGGCAGGAGCGCAGGCTTTCTCATCATTTGATACATATTTGGCACCCTTTGTGAGAGCTGATAATCTTACTTACAAAGAAGTAAAACAGTGCATTCAGTCCTTCGTATATGGTGTTAACACGCCAAGCCGTTGGGGTACACAGGCTCCTTTTTCTAATATTACACTTGATTGGACCGTGCCGGGTGATATGGCAGAGCTTCCTTGCATAGTCGGCGGTAAGGAGATGGATTTTAAATACAAGGATTGTAAGAAAGAAATGGATATGGTGAATAAGGCCTTTATCGAGATTATGATTGAAGGCGATGCTAATGGTAGAGGATTCCAGTATCCTATTCCTACATATTCTATTACAAAGGAATTTGATTGGTCAGATACAGAGAATAACCGTATGTTATTCGAGATGACTGCAAAATATGGAACACCTTATTTTTCAAACTACATCAACAGTGATATGGAACCCAGTGATGTTCGTTCAATGTGTTGCAGACTAAGACTTGATCTTCGTGAGCTTAGGAAAAAGAGCGGAGGCTTCTTTGGAGCGGGTGAAAGTACAGGTTCTGTAGGAGTTGTTACTATCAATTTACCGAGGATTGCCTACTTATCAGCAAATGAAGATGAATTCTTTAAGCGCCTTGATAGGATGATGGACATTTCGGCCCGTTCCCTTAAGGTGAAAAGGAATGTTATTACCAAGCTTATGAAGGAAGGTCTCTATCCATATACAAGACGATATCTGGGTACATTTGAAAACCATTTCTCTACTATAGGACTTCTGGGTATGAACGAAGTTGGTTTGAATGCAAAATGGTTAGGTGAGGATATGACTCATACAGATACTAAGGAATTTGGTATTAAAACACTTAATTATATGCGTAAACGCTTATCAGACTATCAAGAGGAGTATGGTGATTTATATAATCTTGAGGCATCTCCTGCGGAATCTACAAGCTATCGTCTTGCTAAGCATGACAGAAAGCATTTTCCTGATATAAAGACAGCAGGAAAAGTGGGTGATACTCCTTATTATACCAACAGCTCCCATCTTCCTGTTGGATATACAGAGGATGTATTTGAGGCTTTGGATATACAAGATGAACTTCAGACCTTATATACATCTGGAACGGTATTTCATGCCTTCCTCGGAGAAAAGCTCCCCGACTGGGAAGCTGCAGCTAAGCTGGTAAGAACTATTGCAGAGAATTATAAGCTACCATATTATACCCTTTCTCCGACCTATTCCGTCTGCAGTACCCATGGATATTTACAGGGTGAGCATTTTACTTGTCCTGAATGTGGTGAAAGAGCAGAGGTATATAGCCGTATAACCGGTTATTATAGACCAGTACAAAACTGGAATGAAGGTAAGTCACAGGAGTATAAGAATAGACGCATTTATGAGATGGAGAATAGCAGGGAAATGCCTGTAAGCACTGGTATTAGAAGTGAAAGTCAGATGGAAGTGTATCAAACTGGTATGAGCGACGGACTATATCTGTTCACTACAAAAACTTGTCCAAATTGTAATATAGCTAAGGAATATTTAAAGGATATATCATATACTATGGTAGACGCAGAGGAAAATGCTGATATTACAAAGGAATATAATATCTTTCAAGCTCCAACACTTCTGGAAATCAACAATGGAGTAGTAGGTAAGTACGCGAATGCTTCTAATATTAAGAAGTTTGTAGATCAACTATTAATAAAACTTTAATATACTATATGTCAATGCTAAATAGGGATGCATGAGGATTATACCTGTGCATTCCTATTGTTTTGATGCGGCATCTTTTTAATCATGTATTTAATACCAAGGCATAGGAAAACTCTTGCCCTCATTGGACATGTGGGGTACAATTATAATCAACAAAAGGAAAGCCAAATTCAAGGTTCTTGGCAGAATGGAGGAAAGTATGAGCTTTGCAGACCAGATTTTTATCGATATGTGTAAGAATATACTAGACAACGGAACCAGTACCGAAGGTGAAAAGGTTAGACCCAAATGGGAGGATGGCTCTTATGCTTATACCATCAAACAGTTTGGTGTTGTAAATAGATATGACTTATCAAAGGAATTTCCAGCATTAACCTTACGAAGACTGGCGTTCAAATATTGCATAGATGAAATGCTATGGATATGGCAGCAGAAATCTAATAATATCAATGAACTAAAAAGCCATATATGGGATAGTTGGGCAGATGAGGGCGGTTCTATCGGAAAGGCTTATGGCTATCAGATGAGTGTTAAGCATAAGTATAAAGAAGGAGAGATGGATCAGGTTGACCGACTGATTTACGACCTAAAAAATAATCCTTATAGCAGAAGAATTATAACTAATCTTTATGTTCATCAGGATCTTCATGAGATGAATCTATATCCATGTGCCTATAGTGTAACCTTCAATGTAACAAAAAGAGCTGATTGTGATAAGTTAGTACTAAATGCAATTCTTAATCAAAGATCTAATGATATTCTAGCAGCTAACAATTGGAATGTATGTCAATATGCGATATTGGTTCATATGCTAGCACAGGTCTGCGGCTATCAAGTAGGAGAGCTTGTTCATGTTATAGCGGATGCTCATATCTATGACAGACATATTCCGATTATACAGGAGCTAATTACCCGTCCCACATATGCGGCACCTGAGTTATATATGAATCCTGATATTAAGGACTTTTATCAGTTTAGAGTAGAGGACTTTGAATTAAGGAATTATAAATATGGTCCTAAGGTAGAGAATATACCAGTGGCTATTTAGTAGCTAGTTAATGTGGTTTTTTATTTTTATTAGGAGAGGGTGATGTATATGAATCTTATCGTAGCTGTAGATAACAACTGGGCTATAGGATTCCAAAACAAGTTATTGGTAAGAATTCCTGCAGACCAGAGATTCTTTCGAAATGAAACTATACATAAGGCAGTTATCATGGGAAGAAAGACATTGGAGAGCTTTCCCGGAGGAATTCCATTAAGGGATCGCCTAAATATAGTTATAACCTCTGATCCGAATTATAAGGTTGCGGATGCAGCGGTGGTAAACAGTATTGAAAAAGCACTGGAAATTGTTAAGGATTATAATACAGAGGATGTATATGTAATCGGGGGTGAGAGTATTTATCGTCAGATGCTTCGCCTTTGCGATACGGCTCACATTACAAAGATTGACTATGCATATAATGCAGACGCATATTTTCCTAATTTGGACGAGATGGAGGACTGGCATATAACGGGGGAATCTGATGAGCAGACCTATCATGATTTGGTATATACATTCTACAAATATGAAAGAAAAAAATAATAATAAGCTTGAAATATATTTGAAAGTGGAATATTATAGATAAAACCATTTAACGGAGTAAACCGGTCAGAAAACATCACGGTTATCAATTAGGGAAAGAAGGGTTAGAGAATGTTGGACATTAAAATCGAAATGACCAATTCAGCAAAGAAATTACCGGAGAAGGACAATCCATTAGTATTTGGAACAATATTTACAGACCATATGTTTATTATGGACTATGCATCGGAAAAGGGCTGGCATGATGCCAGGATAATTCCCTATCAGCAAATATGCCTAGAGCCTTCTGCCATGGTATTTCATTATGGACAGGAAATGTTTGAAGGATTAAAGGCTTATAAGGCTAAAGACGGAAGAATATTATTGTTTCGCCCGGATATGAATGCAAAACGCACCACTAAAACTTGCAGGACCCTATGTATGCCCGAATTTCCTGAGGATGATTTTGTGCAAGCAATAAAAGAATTGGTAGAAATCGATAAGAAATGGATACCTACAAAGGAGGGTACGTCTCTTTATATCAGACCTTTTATAATCGCAACTTCTCCATTTTTAGGAGTAAGACCATCCAATACCTATAAGTTTATTATTATTCTATCACCGGTAGGACCTTATTATCCTGAAGGACTTGATCCAGTTAAAATCTGGATTGAGGATGAATATGTAAGAGCCGTCAAGGGAGGCATAGGAGAGGCTAAAGCAGGAGGCAACTATGTGGCATCTCTTCGTGCTCAGGTAAAAGCCCATGAGGAAGGATATTCACAGGTATTAT
>CAZDWP010000111.1:0-6306 GCA_964508985.1 uncultured Herbinix sp.
TTTTACCTCCTAGTTATATAAATTTTTCGTAATATACAAAGGAGGTTTTACCTCCATATTTATGGTTAATTCTATGTTTTTCTTAAATATAAGGAAGAGGATTTACCTTCCTCTTTTTATATGTCATATAATAATTATAGTCTGTTTTTTGAAATTAAGTGTATCTCTGGCTACATATCTGTTCTCTATTGTTTTATGTTGTTAAATTATAGCAATAGAGGTGCGCCAGGTTCACGAAGTGATAAGTTAATCACGGGTGAGTACGCTTCCTTAGGGGAGCGTTTTTATTATAGGACGCACTTCACTATAAAAAGGTTGCAAGCTATAATGCAACCTGCAACCATCCAAATTATACATAATTTACTTGATATATATATTATATGAATTCTTTAACGCATTCCCTTATCATATGGTATACCTTCAGCCTTGGGTGCTCTGGAGCGCTTTGATGTAAATGCCAATACAACCATAGTAGCTACATAGGGAAGCATCTTATAGTAATCCTGATTAATCTTCAGTGCCTTAAGAAATGGAATCAATGCTACCGAATAAGCTACAGTTCTTAAAAAGGCAAAGAATAAAGCTGCGAAAAGTATAGGAATTGGCTTCCATTGACCAAATATCAATACAGCTAGTGCAAGAAAACCAAAGCCAGCTACTCCTGTATGACCGTTGGTATTGCCATCCATAACCCCAACTGCGTAGAAAAAGCCACCTACGCCACCTAGAATTCCAGATATACACACACCTGCATAACGCATACGATATACATTTACTCCCACCGAGTCAGCTGCATGGGGATGCTCACCACAAGACCGTAATCGAAGTCCAAATCTTGTTTTATAGAAAACTATAGTAGCTACAATCAAAAGGGCAGCTCCTATATATATACTTAAATAGGTGTTCTTAAAAAATAGATCACCTATTATAGGGATTTTGCTTAATCCCTTAACCTCCCTAATATAGAATCTTGTACTGGTGGTAACACCGTCTGACATAAAGAACATTTTAGAAAACAAAAGTATAGCTGCAGGAGCAAGCATATTAAGAGATGTTCCTACTATAGTCTGATCTGCTTTCATATGGATTGAAGCCCAGGATAATAAGAGGGAATATAAAAGTCCAGCTAATGCTGCAATCAGCATGCCAAGAATAAATATAAGCTGTGCAGGAAGAGGTTTCTTTTCTATAAAGTATACGAATACACATCCAATAAAGGCACCGCATAGCATTATACCTTCAAGAGCAATATTTATAACACCACTCCGTTCGCTGAACATACCACCTAAGGCAACCAATAATAAAGCTACTGCAACTGGAAGAGTATTTTGAATAAGATAATATAATGTATCCATAACTACACCTCCTTCTCTTCTACATCTAGAGCATTTTTAATTTCATCAGGAATATCTACTGATTCTATAAGATCATCTTCCTTGGTCAGATCATCGACTTCCTCAGGATTCTCCTGTATCAAAGTAGAGCCGTGTACAGGGGGCTCTGTCACCACATCAGATTTCTTAAGGTGAATATTCTTAAATAACCCTCCAATAGCTGATTTGATAATTAATGAAAAGGCTGAAAAATAGATAATTATTGATATTACTACATCGATAATCTCAGGCTTAAAGCCTAGGATGCTTGTCTGGCTACCTCCTCTTTGTATATGGGAAATAAATATAGATGAAAATATAATTCCTAATGGACTGGAATTACCAAGAAGAGCCACAGCAATGCCATTAAAGCCATTGGCAGCAATAACATTGATAGGTTCATAGGTTTGGCTACTTCCTGCTATGGTAGACGGTGCAAGAATGGCAAATGCTCCGCCAAGTCCAGCAAGTCCACCAGCAATCATCATGGTGAGGATAATATTCTTAGTTCCGTTCATTCCAGCATATTTAGATGCATGCCTATTATATCCAGTCGCTTTAAGCTCATAGCCAAATATTGTTTTATTTAAGACAATAAATAATATAATAGCTAGCCCGACTGCAATAAATATAGAAATGTTAACACTAGAATTCTTTACCCCCAGTGACTGTAGCTGTACTGATTTGGGAAGATATGCACTTCTGGTGGTTGTAGCCACGTACATCTTGCCATTTCCCTTAATCAACATATCTATCAAATATGTTCCTATATAATTAAACATAATTGAGGTGATAACCTCATTTACATTAAGATAAGCCTTAAACAATCCAGGTATCATACCCCAAAGCATACCACCGATCATACCTGCCAATATACAAGCAATCCAATGAATACTATCCGGTAAATCCCATAAAAAGCCCACATACATGGCACAAAACATACCAACTGTATATTGACCTGATGCTCCAATATTAAATAGTCCCATTTTAAAGGCAAAGCCTACAGCAAGACCCGTCATCATAATGGGTGTGGCAAAATAAAAGACATTGCCGAGGTCAGTGAAACCATAAAAAATAATTTTTTGAAAGGCTGGTATGACCCTTTCAGGTTTTGCTATTAGCATTACAATAAATCCTATAATCAAGCCTAAGAATATCGCAAGTAGTGCAGAGGTAAAGGCTGAAAAGGATTTACTCTTATATATCCTTTTGATCCATGGTATATCCATTGAATCTAGTCTGTTTTCCATACTTATTCTCCTTTACTCCTATCCCGTTTTGCACCTGACATATAGAGCCCTAATTCTTGAACTGTAATGTTTTTCGGATTAAGCTCACCGACGATTTCACCCTCGTACATAACAAGAATTCTATCGCTTATGTTCATTACTTCATCTAGCTCTAGGGAAACCAAAAGTACAGCCTTCCCCGAATCTCTAGAATCCATCAACTGCTGGTGGATATATTCGATAGCTCCAACATCAAGACCTCTAGTTGGCTGTACAGCCACTAAAAGCTTATGCTCCTTATCTATCTCCCTGGCAATAATAGTCTTTTGTTGGTTACCACCTGACATACTTCGCACAGAAGTTATGGGTCCTTGTCCACTTCGCACATCATACTGATCAATCAAACGCTTTGCATATTCTCTAACAGCATATTTCTTAATAAAGCCATTTTTATGGAATACTGTCTGCCAATATCTTTGCAAAACAATGTTCTCCTCCAGTGAATAGTCCAGCACTAATCCATGCTTATGCCTATCCTCGGGTATATGGCTCATCCCACCCTTTGACCTGTTTCGTATAGAGGCTTTAGTTATATCCTTACCACAAAGACTAATCTGTCCTGATTCCAGCTTCGAAAGTCCAGTCAAGGTAGATACAAGCTCAGTCTGTCCATTGCCATCAATACCTGCTATGCAGACAATTTCACCTGCATGAACATCAAAGGATACATCCTTAACTGCAAGATTCCTATGGCTCTCTGAAGAAACCGAAGCATTCCTGACCGATAATACATTTTCCTTTATCTGAGGTTCAGATCTATTAACTATAAAACTAACCTCTCGACCAACCATCATATGTGATAATTCTTCTTTTGTAGTATCCTTTATATCTACTGTACCTACATATTTACCCTTGCGAAGCACAGTACAACGATCGGCAACTGAGATAATTTCATTTAATTTATGCGTTATAAAAAGGATGGATTTTCCTTCCTTGGCAAATCCTCTCATTATATCCATTAGTTCATCAATTTCCTGTGGCGTTAAAACTGCTGTGGGCTCATCAAATATTAATATTTCATTATTACGGTATAGCATCTTTAGAATTTCTACCCTTTGCTGCATACCGACAGATATTTTTTCAACTAATGCGTCAGGATTAACCTTTAATCCATATTGCTTACTTAATTTTATTATTTTCTCACGAGCCTCCTTCTTTTGAAGAAAACCCATCTTATTTGGCTCCACGCCAAGTATAATATTTTCCAATACTGTAAATATCTCTACCAACTTAAAGTGCTGATGAACCATACCTATACCAAGAGCATTGGCATCATTTGGGTTACTAATTTTAATAACTTGTCCATTTTTTCTAATTTCACCCTGTTCAGCCTGATATAGACCAAATAACACACTCATAAGTGTGGATTTTCCGGCACCATTCTCACCTAGCAGCGCATGGATTTCCCCCTTGCGTAGTTTCAATGTAATATCATCATTTGCAACAATTCCGGGAAATATCTTCGTAATATTAAGCATCTCAATTATATAATTATCCATAGGATCCTCCACCATAAATAGGGGAAAGGCAAGAGCCTTTCCCCTAAGTGTCATTGCTAGCATAAAGGCTAAGTCTTTTTGCCAATCATCTTTTAATATGCAATGATAAATAAACTTATCTAACTTCTACCTTTACTTCAGCAAGGCCAAGTCCGCTCACTAACTCATCAGCTGTAGCTACTCCACCCGCATCCGCAACATCTATTTCACGGATAGGATCTACAGAACCATCAACTAATCTTGCAAATACAGTATTGTATTGATCAATGTTAAAGCTATTGAAGCGATCAAATGCATTAGCACTTGCGTCACCGATTACCTCTGTAGGAAGACTTACACCGTCATTGGTAGCATCAAAGTAAGTTGTTTTTCCACCAAAGGTATCAAAAGAGTCGGTCTTATAGATTGACTCAAGAACTTGTACAACTGATGAACCCAAGCCCTTAGTAGCAGAAGTAACAACAGTATCACTGTCATATCTCTGGTCTACGTCAACACCGATAACCTTAGCTCCAGATTCAGAAGCAGCAGCCATTACGCTCTTGCCTACAGAACCACCACAAGCAAAGATAACCTCTGTACCCTCTTGATACATTGTCTTGGCAGTAGCTTTATTAGTATCATTTTCTTCAAAGTTACCTGTATAGTGATAAGTAACCTCAACTGCTCCTGCTCCTAAACCAAGTTCCTTAGCCGCGTCCTGAGCACCAAGTAAGAAACCATAGCCAAATGCTTGAACTGCAGGCACTGCCATACCACCCATAAAGCCAAGCTTTGTCATACCATCCATTACAGCGGCATATCCAGCCAGGTAACCGGATTCTTCTTCAGCATACATTACACTTGCAACATTTCCCTTTGTCTCAAATTCAGAATAATCTGCTGTGTGAGGCGCACCATCAAGTAAGATAAATTTAACCTCAGGGTATCTTGTCTGAGCCTCGTACATGGCCACTTCAAATAAGAAACCTGGTGTAACTACAACCTTTGCACCGCCTGTTATAGCTAGCTCGATAGCAGCAAGATATCCGCCATCAGATGCATCCTCAGGCTTATAATACTGATGAGAAACGTTGTTTGCTGTAGCAAATTCAACTACACCTTCCCAAGAACCCTGGTTAAATGATTTATCATCGATATTACCCTTGTCAGTGATTAATGCGATTTCATATGCATCACCAGCAGGCTTTTCATCATCTTTTTTTGCATCATCATTACCGTCTTTATCATCTTGATTTCCGCCTACCTTAGTATCATCCTTCTTGTCTTCCTTTGTACCGCATGCAGTCAGTGTACCTAATGCTAACACTAAGACCATAAGAATTGCTAATATTTTCTTCATAAAATATCCCTCCGTATAGTGTTCGGTAGTATGTACCGTCATATATATTATACTATATCTGGCATTATATTCAACAATTAACTCAGAATATAGTAATAATTCGTGCTTTACAAATTTTGATTTCTTATTCCCTCGATAAAGCATTGATAACACATAGACGTGTAAGTGTCATTACCCCCTATTAATATCTGTTTCCCTTCAGTTATAATCTTACCTTCCTTGTCCATTCTTACATTAACTGTTGCTTTTTTTCCACAGGAACAGATGGTTTTAATCTCAGTAAGGGAATCTGCTATCTCCATTAATCTTTTACTTCCAGGAAACATCCTAGTACGAAAATCAATTCTAAGACCAAAGCAAAGCACAGGTATATCATAGTCTATGACTATCATAGACAGCTGATCCACTTGAGCCTCTGTGAGAAATTGGCATTCATCAACGATTATAACATCTATTTTATAATTTAATCCTAGATAGCTCTGATATACATCCTCATCTGCAGGTAGCTCATAAGCCTTCGCCTCTAAGCCAATTCTGGACGCAATACTGCCCTCCCCGTCTCTATTGTCAATATGAGGCTTGATTAGCCAAACACTCATGCCTCTTTCTTCATAGTTGAATTTAGTAATCAAAGCTTGAGCTGTTTTTGAGCTTCCCATTACACCATATTTAAAGTAAAGCTTTGCCATATCAGTCATCCTTTACTAATATTGTTTCTAGAATAGTATAAATATAAACAATAATAATATCAGTTAAGAAATTTGTTAAGTCTTTTAATAATAATTGATCCTAAAATCCCAATC
>CAZDWP010000112.1:0-6282 GCA_964508985.1 uncultured Herbinix sp.
CCTATGGCCATCTCATCAGCAATAATTCCTGAGATAGTCGTCGCCTTAGTATCTCCGGGTATTGCTATCATATCAAGGCCGACTGAGCATACACAGGTCATTGCCTCTAGCTTTTCAAGGGTTAATGCACCTGCTTCCACAGCATTTATCATACCCTGATCCTCACTAACAGGAATAAATGCCCCACTTAAGCCTCCCACATATGAGGAAGCCATGACTCCTCCCTTTTTAACCTGATCATTTAAGAGCGCAAGAGCGGCGGTCGTTCCCGGAGCCCCTGCATATTCAAGACCGATTTCCTCAAGAATCTCTGCCACACTATCTCCCACTGCGGGTGTAGGTGCCAGACTAAGGTCTACTATTCCAAAGGGTATGCCTAGGAGTTTAGAAGCTTCCATAGCAACCAATTGGCCTACCCTTGTTATTTTAAATGCTGTCTTTTTAATAGTTTCACAAAGAGTCTCAAAGTTTTCTCCTCTGACAGTCTCAAGAGCTCTCTTTACAACTCCTGGACCGCTGACCCCTACATTAATTACTGCATCACCCTCGGTAATACCATGGAATGCACCTGCCATAAAGGGATTATCATCAGGAGCATTGCAAAATACTACTAATTTGGCACATCCGATAGAATCCCGCTCCTTGGTATGCTCTGCTGTCTCAATAATAATCTCTCCAATAAGCTTCACGGCATTCATATCGATACCAGTTTTTGTAGAACCTACATTAACAGAGCTACATACTCTTTCAGTAGACTGAAGTGCCTGAGGTATAGATCTTATCAGAAGCTCATCTGAGGTTGTCATTGCTTTTGTCACAAGAGCCGAGTAGCCTCCAATAAAATTCACTCCAACCTCGTGGGCTGCTCTATCTAAAGTCTTTGCAATCGTAACATAATCCTCTATAGTCTTACAGCAGGGAGCACCTATAAGAGAAATCGGTGTAACTGAAATTCTCTTGTTCACAATAGGAATACCGAATTCTCTTTGTATCTTATCACCAGTAGCTACCAGGTCCTTTGCAACCTGTGTAATCTTATTATATATTCTATTATTAACCTCTGATAAATCAGGTCCGGCGAGGTCAAGCAGGCTGATACCAAGAGTTATAGTCCTTACATCAAGATTTTCCTGTTCAATCATCTTATTTGTTTCGATGACTTCATGTATATTAATCATGTGCCCAATTCTCCCATCTATATTCTATGCATTCTATTAAATATATCCTCATGCTGAGTCTTGATAAGCACTCCTATCTCAGCTCCAAGCCGATCCAATTCCTCGGCTATCTCATCAAACTTCTTGGGAGACTTGGATGTATCAACTATCATCATCATATTAAAAAAATCCTGAATAATAGTCTGTGAAATATCCAGGATATTGATGCTATTGTCTGCAAGATAAGTACACACTCTTGCTATTATTCCAACCCTGTCCTTACCAACTACTGTGATTACTGTCTTCTTCATTCCCTACCATCGCCTTTCATTTAGATTATTACCATATCCGAAGGGACATCCCTATGAGCAACACTTAGATTTAAGTTTGCTGAGAGGGTCCCAAGTCTATTCAGCTCGCATAATACAGTTTCATAAGCAAGCTCCTCGTAATTATTATCTTTGCTTAAATGAGCAAGAATTATATGCTGGTTCTTCTTTTTCAAAAGCTTGCTGATAAGCTCGGCTGATAAATCATTTGATAGATGACCTCGGTCTCCTAATATCCTCTGTTTCAGATAATACGGGTACTTTCCAACCATTAGCATATTTATATCATGGTTAGCCTCTATCAACAACAAATCAGCATCGTCAAGCTTTGAGAGTATATAATCATCATATTTGCCCAGATCCGTGGCAATGCCCACTTTCTCATCGTCCATTTTCATTGTATAGCATACAGGATTAGCTGCATCGTGTGATGTTGAAAAGGGCTCAATGCTTATATCATTTATCATAAAGGGTTTGTCCGGCTCAACATAATTAATCAGTTCGTCAGATATATTCCCTAGAGACTTGATGTTAAGAAAAGCCATGGCTGTCTCATATGTAGCATATATTGGTATGTGATATCTTCTTGCCATTATTCCTAGTCCCGACACATGATCCGAATGTTCATGAGTCACCAGAATCCCTTGGATGGTGTCAGGATTAATATCTATTTTATTCAGGCCATTTTCAATTCGTTTTGCACTTATACCGGCATCTACAAGCAGATTTGTCTGCTCACTACCAACAAATATGCAATTCCCGCTACTGCCACTTGCAATACTGCATAATTTCATGTCAATCTTCCTATCTTCCTGTTATATGTGTTAATAGCATAATATTCTTATAGAGTATCCCCCATTTGATTCCTTTTGTCAAGAAAAAACAGGGCTGTTATCATTAAGTAAATTATCGATTTGATATTCTAAGTTGGACAAATCACTGTCGTTATATATAACCTTTTTATATGCCTTAAGAAAATCCTCTTCTTTACTTTGACTCTTAAATATTACATCAATCCTCTCGTCTGTGTAGCTACGGTACTGCTTAAGTCTAGTTCTTCTTGAACTTTGTGAAGAATTCACATACCATACCTCATCACATACAAAATCATAGCCCGCTTCAATCATTAGCGCAGTTTCAATAATACAATAAGGTACAGTCTTACTCTCTCTCTTTTCGGCAATTATCCTTTGTACCTCCGCTAATACATTGGGATGTGTGAGGCTATTTAACTTAAGTAGCTTATCTTTATCATTGAAAACAATTTTGGATAGCTTAACTTTGTCTATGGTCCCATCCTCCAAAAGAATCTCCTTACCAAAGTATTCTACCACTCCCCTATAGCTGATTCCTCCAGGAAGCATCTGTTCCTTGGCTATACTATCAGAATTGATTAAATAAGCTTTATACTTTTTAATCATTATATCTGCTACTAAAGACTTTCCACTTCCTATTCCCCCTGTAATACCTATAACCTTCATACCCTTCTCCTTTACCCCTAACACCTTATATGCTATTTCGTTTCATACCAGTTACTCCCCATCTTGACCTCTGTCTCGAGAGGTACATCAAGATTTGCTGCACCCAGCATTTCCTCGGTCATTATAAGCTTAACTTCCTCTATCTCGTCCTTATGAGTCTCGACTAATAGTTCATCATGCACCTGAAGTATCAGTCTCGAACGCATATTACTATCCTTTAGCCTTTGATTTACACGATTCATGGCAATCTTAATTATATCTGCCGCAGTACCCTGAATAGGTGAATTCATAGCCACCCTCTCACCAAAGGAGCGTTGCATGAAATTACTGGAGGAAAGCTCGGGTATAGGCCTTCTACGTCCAAATATTGTAGTAGAATATCCATTCTCCTTAGCTTCTGCAACCAGTTTATCAAGATAATTCTTAATCTTGGGATATGTCTCAAAGTATTTCTGTATGAAGCTCTCAGCTTCTTTTCTTGTAATGTTTAGATCCTGTCCTAAGCCAAAGGCGCTTATGCCGTATATAATTCCAAAGTTCACAGCCTTTGCATTGCTTCGTTGAGCAGAGGTCACCTCATCAAATGGTGTGTGGAACACTTCAGATGCAGTAATTCTGTGGATATCCTTTGCCTCCTTATAGGCATTTATTAGTCTTTCATCCCCAGACATATGAGCCAGCACCCTAAGCTCAATCTGAGAATAGTCCGCATCCAAAAACACATAGTCCTCATTAGGAATGAACACTCTCCTTATCTTTCTTCCCAGCTCCATACGGATCGGTATGTTTTGAAGATTAGGATCTGTACTACTTATTCTTCCCGTTGCGGCTATAGTTTGATGGAACTTCCCATGAATTCTTTCGTCATCCTGAATATAAACCGCCAGCCCGTCAGCATAGGTGGATTTTAGCTTGGTAAGCTGTCTGTATTCCAAAATCATCGCAATAACCGGATGTTCACTCTTAAGCTTCTCCAATATATCAGCCGCTGTGGAGTACCCAGTCTTAGTCTTCTTAGCAAATGGAAGCCTGAGCTTCTCAAATAGTATCTCACCCAACTGCTTTGGAGAATTAATGTTAAAGGTCTCACCAACATGTTCATATATCTGTTTTTCTAAGGATAGGATGCCAACCTCAAGATTGTCCCCATATTCCTTTAAAGCCTCCTTGTTTACACGAATACCCCGCCATTGCATATCAAAGAGGGTATATACAAGAGGCATCTCAATATCTTCATATAATTTTAGCATTCCTTCATCAGATAGCAACTTCATTAGCTTAGGTGCAGATGCAAATGCCACATAGGCGCTATAGCATCCATAGGATGCAAATTCCTTTGGCATCTTCTCTTTAGCATCTATAAGTCCCATCTTACCCAAGAGGTCTGCTTTGGAAGGAACCGTAAGTCCAAGATAATCCCTGGCAATATCATCATAGTGATAGGTATCAGTAAGCGGATTCATAAGATATGAGGCAACCGCACTATCAAATACCATATCCCTTTCACTTGCCTTCAAGAATTCTAACTGCTCCTTAAGACCTATAACAGCTAAAGATACTTTATTCCTTAAAAGCTGTAATGCCTTATCTTCTAAATAATCCGCAGTTATCATACCTGTTCGCAGTATTAGGTATATCTGCTTCTCACTTAAGCATAGGGATACTCCCAGAAGCTCATCCTTATCTATAACCATCTGAAGTCCTATGGGCTGTCCTTCTATGGGCTTAATGCTGTCGAAGACCCTATCTGCTTCATTAAGCTCCTCTATAATCTTAAAGTGTTTCTCTACTCCCAAGGATTGGTCTATCTCGGCGTCCTGGAACTTAGAAAGAAAGCTCTTAAACTCCAGATTCTTAAACCATTTATATACCTCTTCATTGTAAAGATTATCAAGAACAGCATCCTGTATATTAATGTCCAGATCACAGTCTGTACAAATTGTTGCCAACTCTTTGGATAGAAAAGCCAGGTCCTTATTCTCTATTAGAGAGCTTGTTACCTTGCCAGGTTTCAGCTCTTCGATATGCTCATAAAGATTTTCCATTGTATGATATTGGCCGATAAGCTTACCTGCGGTCTTTTCACCGACACCCGGTACACCGGGAATATTATCTGAGGCATCACCCATAAGGCCCTTTAGATCAATAAATTGCTTAGGAGTAACATTGTATTTCTCCTGAACATCCTCTGCTAGATAATCCTCAATCTCGGTACCAGTTCTCTTTGTTTTGGGTATTCTAATCTTTATTTTCTTGCTGGCCAGTTGCAGAAGGTCCCTATCTCCCGATACAAGAGATACATTATATCCTTCCTTCTCTGCTTGTGTCGCAAGAGTTCCTAGTACATCATCAGCCTCAAAGCCAGGCTTCTCAATCACTACCACATTCATAGCCCTTAGAACATCCTTCATAACAGGTACCTGTTCCCTAAGTTCCTCAGGCATGGGCTTTCTGGTACCTTTGTATTCTGTAAACATATCATGCCTAAATGTAGGATGATGTGTATCAAATGCAACCGCAAGATACTGTGGCTTCTCCTCATCTAATATTTTATATAGGATACTTAAGAATCCCAATATGGCATTGGTATGCTCTCCCTTAGAGGTTGTCATATCAGGAAGACCATAAAACGCTCTAAATAATATACTATGTCCATCGATTAAAACTAATTTCTTATCCATATTAATTTCCTCTCTGTTCTTCAAAATATCTGTCAAGCTCCTCTCTAGGAGTATCAAAGCGTTCTTCCATGAAAGAAGTCCTCAATCTGAAAGTACTTTCCATCACAGGAATTTCCGGTTCTCTAGGTACTAAATAATGATATAAACTAAAAAATACTGTAAATGAAATTATTATAACAAACAATGCACCCTTCTTACGGTAATAATTGTATCTTAGATGAATTATTCTTTCCTGTGAGCGCTCTAATTTTTCCTTTAATTCCTGATTAAAATCATCGGACAGGTTCTTATCCTCGTCAAGCTGCTTCATGGCTGTTAATAGAGCATAATATACCTCTAGCTCTTCCTTGCATTCGTCACAGGATTGCACATGCCGGGTGAACTCTTCCAATTCATCTATATCAAGTTCATCATTTATAAAGGCTGTTATTAAGCTTTGAGCTTTCATACAGGTCATTTGTTTGCTCCTTTTAATCTTCATTATCCGCTTTTTCTTAATTTTAAATCTATATAAAATAATATTCATATTCATGCTTGAATTATAAAATTAATTATGATAGAATTATCAAGGTTAAGAACACTAAGCGGATGTGGCGGAATGGCAGACGCAGTAGACTCAAAATCTACCGCTCGC
>CAZDWP010000113.1:0-6271 GCA_964508985.1 uncultured Herbinix sp.
TATCCTGAGCTTGACGAGAAGAAGGATTATATACTTAAGCTTCTTGCCATAGAAGAAGATAAATTTAATAAAACAATCGATCAGGGTCTTAACATACTTCAGGATTTGCAAAATGATCTGGATAAAAATAAGCAGAGAATACTATCCGGTGAGGATGTGTTTAAACTTTATGATACTTATGGCTTCCCCTTTGATCTTACAAAAGAAATATTGGAAGAGAAGGGCTATGAGGTGGACGAAAAGGGCTTCTTGGATGCAATGGAGGTTCAGAGAGAGACAGCTAGAAGTGCCAGAGGAACAACTAATTATATGGGCTCTGAAGAGACTATATATCAACAGCTTGATCATAGTCTTACAAGTAGATTCGTAGGGTATGATACCTTAGAGCATTCCTCTGATGTAAGAGCCTTAACCTCGGAGTCAGATATTGTTAATGAACTTGTAGCTGGACAAAAAGGAACAGTTATAGTAAAAGAGACACCTTTTTATGCTACCGGAGGAGGCCAATCAGCCGATAACGGTGTAATTATTAGCGCCGCTGCAGAATTTATTGTAGAGGATACAATTCATCTTCAAGGTGGCAAAATCGGACATGTGGGAACCGTAGCTAAAGGTATCCTTAAGCTAAATGATAAGGTTAATCTTAAAGTTAATCCTGAACATAGAGCATCAACTGCCAAGAATCATTCAGCAACCCATTTATTGCAGAAAGCTCTTCGAATGGTTCTGGGAAATCATGTAGAGCAGGCGGGATCATTTGTTTCTAATGACAGACTTAGATTTGACTTTACACATTTTTCGGCCATGACTGATGAAGAAATCAGCAGAGTTGAGGATATAGTAAATGAACATATCGGTATGAGCCTACCTGTAAATACTAAGCTTATGTCCATTGATGAGGCTAAAAAGGAAGGTGCTATGGCACTTTTCGGTGAAAAATATTCCGAACAGGTCCGTGTGGTTTCCATGGGAGACTTCAGCAAGGAGCTCTGTGGCGGAACCCACGTTACTAATACGGGAACTATTACAGTATTTAAGATTCTTTCAGATACTGGTATTGCTGCAGGTGTAAGAAGAATTGAAGCATTAACAGGACATAGTGTAATAGAACACTATAAAGACCTTGAGAATAGATTGTATGACGCAGCAAAGGCAGCAAAGGCAGAGCCTTCTCAGCTCGTGGGTAGAATTGAAGGTTTATATGAGGAAATAAAAACCCTTAAATCTGAGAATGAGAAGTTGAAATCCAAGCTTGCTAGTGATTCCTTAGGTGATGTAATGAATCAGATACAAGAAGTAGCTGGAGTGAAGCTATTGGCAGTAAACCCTCCTGAGATTGATATGAATGGACTTAGAAACCTAGGAGATAAATTAAAGGATAAAATGGGTGAGGGAGTAGTTATTCTGGCTTCATCCACAGCACCCGATAAGGTTAGCCTAGTTGCCATGGTAAGCGAGGAAGTAATTAAAAAAGGTGCCCACGCAGGAAACCTTATTAAGGAGCTTGCTGTACTAGTCGGCGGTGGCGGAGGCGGTAGACCCAACATGGCCCAAGCTGGAGGCAAAAATGCAGCCGGAATCAAGGATGTAATTGAAAAAGCTTCCGAGGTGTTGAGCAAACAGCTGGGATAATATAGATCGGTACCAGGTACCATATACAAAATGTAAACGTTGTAAGATAATAGTTTACTAATTGTATATGGTACCTGGTACCGTTTACGTTTGGTACCGCTTTTCGTTGTACCGTTTTTATAATCCGAATAGTTTTAATAATTTTTGCCAGAAATTTAACTTTACCGGTTCGGCAGGTTGGACAGCTGCTGCTTCTGGTAGATCAATAGGAGCCGTCTTAAGTACGAACTGAACAGAGCTTATCTCTGTGTTCTTATCAGATACAAAGGATTCTGTCATATCACCTGCACCGGATATTTCCTTTAGTAGATTATTAATCTGTTCATCAATATTATTGTTGATGCCTGAGGTTTTACTTCTAAATTCGTTGGTTCCATCCTTGTAGGTGGAAAGTCCATCTTTAAGCTCACTTATTCCTGAGTTAATTCTTACTGCACCGTCATATATTGCATTTGCCGAAGCAGCTATTTCACCAGAGGAATCTCTAAATTCTTTTATACCTTCTGTAAGCTCATCAGCACCTATATCCAGCTGTGTTACACCATCTGTATAGCCTTTAAGGCCTTGAACAAATTGTATAATACCGTCAAGCTGCAGCTTGACCATCTCAAGGTCAGGCATGTTTGAAAGTACATTACTATAATTATCAGGGGTAAGAGCAGGAAGTCCAAGCCCCATACCTTGAAGCTGTGCATTAACAGCATCAAAGGCTGTATTTTGTAATGCGAGTGCACCATTATTAATATTAGTGTTCTGCTTAACCAATTCTGATAAGCCCAAGCTTAAGGAGGATGCCCCTGTATACAATTCTTTTGCTCCTGAGGATAATTGTCCAATACCATTCTTAAATTCATTAAGTCCTTTAGTATAATCATCTATTCCACTGGCAAGTTCATTAAGACCAGCTAGTAATTCTCCCGCACCGTCATCTAGCTCTTCAATTCCATTAATGAGGTCTGAAAATTGTCCTGTAAACTGGCTGCTATCAAAATCTATGTCAAAGGCTAAGCGAATAGCATTAATTGAAATAGCTTCCATTTCAAAGTCCTTAACATCGGCGGTGATTGTACCATCAAAAGGATTTCCTGGTAATACTGTGAAATTAAGTTGCTTACTTTGGCCCGCCTCGGCTATAGTGGCATTTTGTGCAACAATCCTTTTGCTTAGCTTATTATCAAGTAAGACACTTATCTGTAAACCGTAATTATCATAGAATGTTGCGTTTATATTAGGATTTTTATTGATAGATATCGTAATTTTTAGTTTACCACTCATTCCTGCTAGGTCCTTGGCTGGAATTTCATTATCATCAATATAATATTTAATCTCTATAGTCCAGGGTAATTCTTTTGAATCAAGATTACCTTGATAATAGAATTTTTCGGAATCGGTATTAATGGTAATCATATCATCTGATTGACCTAGAGCATCTTTCGTAGTTAGATTACTAAGCTTATTGTAAATACCATAATCGGTGATATCGCCACCATCAAATATATTTACAACATATAGGTTTTTAACACTTCCATCATGGTTAAGTATTCCATATACCACCTCCTCCTTAGGAGAGGGAGCAGCTTTTGCTATAGGTGCTGTAGATGAGACTAGTATTAATATGCTTAGTATAAGGGCTAACCTTTTCTTCATGTTTTTCCTCCATTCAAGCGCAGGCTGCGCATCACTATTATTTTAAATTCATTGTGGTTTCTTGATTAGCTTATCAAATAACACTAGTAATGCCGGCAATACTAAGGTAACCATTGCAAGTGAGAGGAGTGTTCCTCTTGTCAAAAGCAAACCAAGCTCCGATATAATAGGATTATTTGATGTGAGGGCAAGGGCAAAACCTGCTGAAGCCAATATAATTGCTGAGGTAAATATTGCAACCAGGTTGCTACTTATAGTTTCACGCATTGAGTCTTTGCTTCCTAATATTTTTCTGTTGTTAAGGTATGAATTGGTAAATAATATAGCATAATCCACTGTTGCTCCAAGCTGAACAGTACTAATGATTAGATAGCCAATAAAGTTTATATGTGTATTGGCAAAATACGGGACGGAAAGATTAATCCATATGGCAGCTTCAATACAAAATACCAATATAAATGGTAGGGTAATTGACCTGAAAGTTACAAGAAGCACTAAAAAAATACCAATTATTGCCACAAGGTTAACACGCTTAGTATCTGATGAAACTATGTTTTTCATATCATATAAGGTAGCACTTGTACCGGTTAGATAGAAGGTTTCATAGTATTCATTTGTTATTTCTCTTATGGATTCTATAGTTTCAAAGGCTGCAGGCTCTTCTTCACCAGTATCGGTGTAAAATATTATTCGCGAATAATTTTCGGAATAGAATTGATCGTATGCTTCCTTTGGTACAAATTCCTGTGGTATCTCGGCCCCGACATAGGTTACATAGGATACGATACTTGTTATATGAGGAAGATTTGATAAATCTTCACAAAGCATTTCTTCTTTACCGACATTTTCTCTTGGTACCAAAAGGACTAAAGGGTTTTCTCTGCCAAATTTTTCTTCTATAGCCTCAGTATCTTTGCCAACTCTTGTTGCAGCCGTCATACTACCCATGCCATACATGAACTGCGTCTTTGACTGGGCAAGAAATGTTGGAATAACGATAATTAGGGCTAATATCATAAAGGGTATTCTGACCTTCATTATGAGCTTACCCGAGCCCTTAAAGTCGGGCATAAGCTTACGATGCCTAGTTTTATCGATTGCCTTATATAAAAACAATGTCAAAGTTGGCATAAATATCATTACTGATATAAAGCTTAACAGGACACCCTTTAAAAGATTAACACCAAGATCTGAGCCTATTCCAAAACGCATGAACATAAGCGCCGCAAATCCAATTATTGTAGTCGCTGCACTGGCAGCTACGGTAGGTACCGCCTCCTTCATTGCAAGCACCATAGCTTTGCCTGGCTCTTCCTTTAGTCTATGCTTGTTAAAGCTATGGAGTAGGAAGATAGCATAGTCTAATGATACCGCCAGCTGCAATATTGGGCTGACCGTATTGGAAATATAAGATATTTCACCAAATATAATATTAGTTCCCATGTTAATTATAATCGCAAGGCCTATTGATAATAGAAAGAGTAGTGGCTCTACCCATGAAGAGGTGGATATGATTAATACAATAATTACGATTGGAAGTAGTATCAGCATCGCTTTAAACACTTCTGATACAGACATGTTCTGTGTCTCTGCTAAATTAATTGATTCTCCTGAAGCTGAATGTTCCTCACCAATCAGTTCATAGATAGCAGCGACGCTATCTTGCTCTTTACCACTTTCTATTGAAACAGTCAGTAGTGCAGCATTATCCTTATAATAGCTTTCGACTATGGTATTATCTAGGAACTCGATGGGTATAGATTGAAGCGTGTCTAGCCCAACGATATCATCGAGCCAGCTTACAGATGTAATGCCCTGAATATTCCCTAGCTTATCCTTATATTCTAATGCATCCATAATTGATACATCATTTATCATAACCCTTGCACCTGGCATATCACCTACGAATTCCTCTTCGATAATTCTAACCGCTATGGTTGATGGTGCATCCTTTGGAAGATAATCCACCATATTATAATTTACGGAAACAGTAGTGGCCATAAGAGCGTTAAATATAGCCACGATTAAAAATATAATTAAGATGATCTTCTTGTGCTTTATGATACCTTGTGAAATGCGAATCACTTTAATCCCTCCTTTTCTTATGATAATACCTGCTATATAAGTGATAATTGCAAACAAGTAATTTAATATACACAGTGTTGACAAATAATTATAAGTATAGTTTAATAACGTTATGGATGAATATCAACAGACAGATGTTTAGTAAATGTTAGTTGAACAACAAATTCCCAAGAAAAGTTGCCAAACCAACAAAATTTCAAAAGATGGAGGCGATATAATGAAGGATGTAAAGGATGATAGGCGGGTAAAATATACTAAGATGGTATTAAAGGACAGCTTTATAAGCATATTAGAGAAAAAGAATATATCTCAGATTACTGTCAAAGAAATCTGTGAAAATGCTGATATCAATCGCGCCACATTTTATTCACATTATACTGATGTATATGACTTACTTAAAAAAATAGAGAATGAGCTTCTTGAAAATGTTAATGTATACCTTTTGCAGCTTTACCATAAGGGTAAAAAGGTCAATGAGACCGAGCTTACAGAGAAAATATTTGGGTATATAAAGGAAAACGCAAAACTTTGTAGGCTACTACTTAGTGAAAGAGGAGATCTTAGCTTTCAAAAGAAGATAATGATACTCGTGTACGATAAAATCATTAACGATTTAACGGATAACAGTAATATATCCAGGGAAGATGCAGAATATGTATATTCATTTGCTATAACGGGGTGTGTTGGTATAGTTCAAAAGTGGCTAGATGACGACATGAAAAAATCTCCTCGTTTTATGTCGGAGATGGTGCTTAAGCTTACACTCGGTTTGATTAATATATCAAAGCAACAGGAAAGTTGACTTAAAAAGTCTTAATAAAAGAAAAATATATATGTGATATTTTTCTATAGAAAAATAGCATAAAAATCTAGTTATCCGCATAAAAACTGGACTTATCACACTTTA
>CAZDWP010000114.1:0-6263 GCA_964508985.1 uncultured Herbinix sp.
TTAAGTGCGGCTGCAGCCTTCTTTGGATCGGTAACCACAGGAATAAGTAAATGTGGTATCCCGTTATATACATTCAGCTCAACAACCTTAGGATCAATCATAATCATACGAACATCCGAAGGATTTGATTTATAAAGAATACTCATAATCAAGGTATTAATACAAACCGATTTACCGGAGCCTGTTGCTCCAGCAATCAATAGATGGGGCATCTTGGCTATATCAGTTATGATAACCTGTCCCCCAATATCCCTACCAACAGCAAATGCGATATCAGAGGAATGCTCTGTAAATTCCTTACTCTCAATCATTTCTCTTAATGTCACGACAGAGTTCTCTTTATTTGGTACTTCTATACCAACAGCTGATTTACCGGGTATAGGAGCCTCAATCCTAACTTCTGATGCAGCAAGGTTAAGCTTTATATCATCCGCTAGGCTTGTAATACTTTTAACTTTAACGCCCTGCTCAGGCTGTAGCTCATATCTAGTGACAGCAGGCCCACAGCTTACATTCGTAACAGTTACCCGTACACCAAAGCTCTCCAATGTATTCTGAAGCTTTACAGCAGTCTCCTTAATGCTTTTTTCAGTCATCTGTCCTCTTCCGGTTTTTGCTTTAGGAGCAGTTAAAAGCTTCATTGGCGGGAATATATATTCCTTCTCTTCAACAACTTGATTAATATTCAATTCCTCTACATCAGTAGAATCTATTTTGCTTTTTTGATTTTCGTTATTTACGTTTGCTACTCCAGTAGTATTTTCTTGAATTTCATGAGTGGCATCACCAGTCTGTGCTTCTATCGCTGTAGGATGGACCTTGCCGAACTTATCCTTAAGCTCGTCCTCGTATGTAGGTGTCTCTGCTTTGGTTATATTAATATCTGGAGTATGGCTCCTACCCTTTACATAAGTCTCTTCAGGTGGAAATAAGTAATCTAGATTAACCAAAGGAAGCTCGTCCATATCATCAACTTGCTTCTTCTTATTTCTTTTGTTCTTAAGGCTTACTAACTTAGAAGATTTATCATTCTGTTTCTTACTATCACTATGGTCATCAGGCTCAATATCAAACGCCTTCCAGGACCTACTGTTCTTTCCAGTCCCTTGCTCGGATAAGCTTTCTTGCTCCATCTGCTCCTTCTTAAGCTGCCTATATTGTCTTCTTTCATCCATAGTGCGCTTGCTCTTCTTTGCGATTAAAAGAATAATTGCTTTTCCCGTAATTACTATTAAAGAAATCAGCATCATTGCTATAAGAATTATGTAAGTGGCAGTCACATCAAACATTCCACATAATATCATCACAAGGATGCCACCGATAATCCCTCCGCCGATTCTACTATCACTCGAATATGTATAATATTCAAATATCTTCGTACTCGAATTATATTCTATTGTAATTAGCTGTATAAACGCCGTAAAAGCTACCAGAAATACAAGCCCGCTTAGTATCTTTCTGCCAGCCGTACGATTTCCGATATTTGATATATAAAAAGCCGTTCCAAAAAATAAGATAAACGGTAGCGCATATGCCAATAAACCAATCATGCCAAACAAAAAACCACTGACATATTTTCCAACAGTTCCGCTTAAATCAAAATAGCTCAAAAATATAAGAATAGAAACGACCATAGTAATTATAAGGATGATTTCATCCTGTACTGCTCCACTATGCTTTGCTTCTTCATTTCTTTTCTTCTGAGTATTATACGTCCTTTTATTTCCGGTGCTCTTCTTAGTTGTGTTCTTCCTAGTTGTGCTTTTCTTGGAAGCCATGAGTCATCCCCCTTATACTTTGTAGATCTTCCACATTTAATTATACCTGTAAGACTTTTGTTATGCAAGTAAATAAGTTTGTCTCCTACTTAATGCTTAATAACTTTTCCCGGTGAATAATCTGCGTTCAAATAATCTCCCATGTCTGTGGAGTTGATTTTTTGTACAACATAATTTTCACCGTCACGTCTTGCTACTACGCGACCATGCCTAATAAGGACCTCCTTATATTCAGACTCTGCTTCTTCCTTCGTAGCTGTCTCCTTAGCACTCTGGTCGACATAAATACGTTCTAGAGGAACAACTGTATATAACATATAGCTACCTTCTTTCTATTCTTTTAATTTCGAATCAATCATTTCATTAATCTTTGCCAACGCTTCCTTGATTCCTCCTACCTCGTTAATAATCTTAAGTTTTACCGTCTCATCACCAACCAGAATTGACCCAACATCCTTAGCAAGCTGATTTGTATCAAGCATCAAATTCTTAAAATCCGGATAAGTTATTCCCGAATGATTCACAACAAACCTAATAATTCGATCTTGTATCTTCTCAAAATATTCAAATGTCTGAGTTACGCCTATTACGGTGCCATTCATCCTTACAGGATGGATTATCATGGTGGCAGTAGGCACGATGAAACTATAGTCCGCAGAGACAGCCAAGGGAACACCAATAGAATGACTTCCTCCCAATACTAGTGATACAGTAGGCTTACTAAGGGAAGCTATCATCTCAGCAATTGCTAGACCCGCCTCCACATCACCACCAACCGTATTAATGAGAATAAGTAATCCATCTATCTCGGTGCTGTCTTCAATAGCAGCAAGCTGAGGTAGGACGTGCTCATACTTAGTGGTCTTATTATGCTGGGGAAGGCACTCATGTCCTTCAATCTCACCGATAACCGATAAAAGATGTATCTTATGCTCTTTCTTGTTGTTGTCAAGGAGGGTCTGACCATATTCGCTTATTTTCTTATCCTTAAGGTCTTCATTTTCCTTCTTAGCAATTTCATTCTCTTGCTCATCCCTATCAGGTTTTTTGTCATTGGCATTATTATCTGTGTTATCACTATTTTCTTCTATTTTATATTCTTGCTTATTATTTTCACCCTTAATTTCTTTCTCAAAATCAACGATTTGCATACATTTCTCCTTATCACATATTTTTACGTAACTTACATAATATTATGTGATAAAGAGCAAGGATTTATTCTATTCTTTATTATCTAGCTCCAGAACGAAATTTCTTTTAATCATAAGAAAATATTCAAGTTCATTTAATATTTGAAATAAAATAGCTCTATACTCAAACTCATCTCTGGACACAGGTAATTTATCCTGTTTATAACTTAGTGACAATTCATTAAGATTCTCAAGCAAAGCTTTAACATTATTCATTTCATGAAAGCTATCAGATGTCTTTTCAAAAAAATTCGCTAAAGGAATAGACTGCTTAAGTAATACTGGAATATTCATAATGTTACGGCTAATTATCTTTAGAACCTCAATCTGATGCTTTCTCATCTCCAAATAAGATATTAGATATCTTGTATTAGACAAAAGGGTATTTCCCGCATCCTCATAGGCCTTAATAATTAGCTCATCTATCATAGTATCAATTTCCCTGAAATCTATTACAATAACATCTGCCTCTTGTTCGTCCGTATAAAATGCTTTCTCATAAGGCCCCTCCTGTATAAGGCAAGCATTTTTATCCTTAAGAGCTCGAGCCATGACATTAAGTATCTTCTTTATTTCCTCTTCAAGAATAAGTTGCTTAAGTAGAATCTTCTTCTTATAATTAGGCATGATAAGATTGATTACGATTCCAATACCCATTCCTATGCCAAGAATCATGGCCTCATTCGCAAACATTTGCCAGTTTACCTGTTTCTCTATAAGAAAATGAGTCATAAGAACAGCATTCATGGATATTCCATCCTTCAGATTGAATAGATAGCTTAACGCTACAAACACCAATACAAAGCCACCAAATACCAAAGGATTATAGCCGAGGCTGCCAAACATAATATAGGATACTATTACCGCCATAAGAAATGAGATAATTCTTTTTGAAGCGATAAGCAAAGTTTCCTTCCTTGTGTTTTGCACCGTAAGCAAGGTGATAATGCCTGCAGAAGGGCTATACATAAGGCCTAGAGACTCGGCCACAATAATCGCAAGTGCAGATCCAATACCTACCTTCATAATAAACAATGGGTTGATTTTATTTAACTGGAGCCTCCCAAATCTTAGATTTCTAATACTTTCACCTCCTAGTAATCTGTTATTAGAATTATAACATAGAATCATTTACTATAGTAAAAAGGCCGTTAATTACCTTGGGTAAATTAACGACCTATATTCTGCAACTTTTATTCAATTACTCCATTACTCCATTACTCCATTACTCCACTATTACTTTATTACATTACTATATATTGCTAAATGCCTGTTCAATATCAGCTATGATATCATCCACATTTTCAATGCCTATAGACATACGAATCATATCCGGTGTAATACCACACTCGATAAGCTGCTGGTCTGTAAGCTGTCTATGAGTTGTGCTAGCCGGATGAAGCACACTGGTCCTTGCATCTGCCACGTGAACAACTATAGCAGCAAGCTTAAGACTATCCATGAATTTTACAGCCGCCTCTCTACCTCCATTAATGCCAAAGGATATAACACCACAGGTTCCGTTAGGCATATACTTCTGAGCCAAGTCATAATATTTATTACTCTTTAGGCCGGGGAAGTTAACCCATGATATTTGATCATGCTTCTCAAGATATTCCGCAACACTTTGCGCATTACTGCAATGGCGCTCCATTCTAAGGTGTAAGGTCTCAAGACCAAGATTAAGTAAAAATGCATTGTTAGGAGCAGGGGCCATTCCCATATCTCTCAATAATTGGACCCTAGCCTTTGTTATATAGGCTGCCCTACCGCAATCTCTTGTATATACCATTCCATGATAGGATTCGTCCGGTGTAGATAACCCCGGGAATTTTCCATTGTCCCAAGAAAAATTACCGCTATCTACTATCACTCCACCAAGAGCCACAGCATGTCCATCCATATATTTAGATGTAGAATGAATAACTATATCAGCTCCGTATTCAAAAGGTCTACAATTAATAGGTGTTGCAAATGTATTATCAATAAACAGGGGTAAATCATTAGAATGAGCTAATTTGGCTAACTTCTCAATATCCGCCACCACTAAGGAGGGATTTGAGATTGTCTCTGCAAATATTAACTTAGTATTATCCTTAACTCCCTTTTGAAGCTCATCTATAGAGGCATCAGTATCAATAAATGTGCATTCAATACCCATCCTTGCAAATGTAACTGCAAACAGATTCATCGTCCCCCCATAAATAGCACTCGAGGATATTATATGATCGCCTGCACTACAAATATTAAGGATAGCTACCATGCTAGCAGCCTGACCTGAGGAAGTACACATAGCACCTATACCACCCTCTAATTCTGCAATCTTTTTTTCAACGCAATCAACCGTAGGATTTGCAAGCCTAGTATAAAAAAATCCCTCAGCCTGTAAATCAAAAAGCTTACCTACATGCTCACTGGAATCATATTTGTACGTAGTACTCTGATAAATAGGAAGCACTCTTGCTTCTCCATTCTTAGGTTGATATCCCGATTGAATACATTTTGTATCTATATGATATTTACTCATAATCTCATCCTCCTTCCAAATATATTATTTGTCATCATATATCGAATACAGACCCTTGTCAAGTAAAAAGACAAGGGAAAAGACAGGGGGACGTTTTCGTTGTCAGAAAAGACAGGGGAAACCCCCTGTCTTTTTTAAGCTTTCTGCAAACCTTTTTGCATCTTGTATGATGTTTTTTTCTTCGAAAAAGATTTGGCTCTCTTCTTATATGCCTTATCCTCTGCCACTGCCAACTCATTATCCTCTTTATCACATTTCTTTATGCTAAGATCATTATTAAGATGGAAGCAGTTACCCTTTTCATCTACCAGCTTAACAGATTCGCTCTCTGTTCCTTTATCATGCTTCTTATAAATTAATCCATTTCTTTTACCGGCTTCTT
Organism: uncultured Herbinix sp.; assembly: GCA_964508985.1. Classification (GTDB taxonomy): domain Bacteria; phylum Bacillota; class Clostridia; order Lachnospirales; family Lachnospiraceae; genus Mobilitalea. The sequence goes on from CAZDWP010000114.1 coordinate 5,878, forward strand.
TAAGAGCTCTCACATTTTTCGATTTACTACTGTCTATCATTTACTAATCATCTCCTATCTATTGAAACCAATTCTTTGTTTGAAATTATACTGTTATCAAATACACATAATTGGCTTTCAATATAAGATATGTCAAAGGTATCAAAAAATTTACCAAAATCTTTAGGCATATAGGGTTGATTTGGAAGATAAAACGTTCCAATAATCAATTTATATTTATACTTTATATTCAAGTAATCGCAATATGTACATCGTAATGTTTTCGTGTCGATTAATTCATTGTCAATGGAAGTCAGTTCTCCATGGAATAATAAGGGTAAGAATTCCTTTATATATATATCGACAAATTTAGTATAATCTTTTAGTCTTCGTAAATCAAGTACATA